>JAIXOO010000344.1 GCA_027486765.1 Saprospiraceae bacterium | reverse complement strand
GTGGCAGCAGGCCCTGAGAGTGTAACGAAAGAAACTTGTGCCTCCACGAGCGATTTTGCTACTTGGAAAGCGGCCTTCAAATACACGAGCGGTGGTTGCGACTACAAGATCAAATACGAAGTATCGATCAACGGTGGCAACCTGACCACTGTAACCAACCTGAACGACGTGTTAGCACCAAGCTCTTGCGGCGGTTCAGTTCGCATCAAAATGACGGTGACCGACGACTGTGACCAAACGGTGGTTAAGGACGCTACTTACACGGTGCCTACCCGCCCAACTTTGGTAGCAGCAGGCCCTGAGAGTGTGACGAAAGAAGCTTGTGCCTCCACTAGCGATTTCGCTAGCTGGAAAGCGGCTTTCCAATACACCAGCGGTGGTTGCAACTACAAGATCAAATACGAAGTATCGATCAACGGTGCTGCCCTGACAACGGTTGCAAACTTGAACAACGTAGTAGCGCCAAGCTCTTGCGGCGGTTCAGTTCGCATCAAAATGACGGTGACTGACGACTGTGACCAAACGGTAGTGAAGGACGCAACCTATACTGTACGTACTCGTCCCGACTTGGTGATCAATCTTCCTGCTGATAAAACGGTAAGATGCCTACTTCAAGGTGGCATTGATACAGAATTCGCAGCCTGGATTGCCCAATTCAATACCAGTGGTGGCTGTAGTGCCGCTGTGAAATATTATGTGAATGACCAGGAAGTGGCGAGCTTGACTAATGTAAAGGCTCCAAGTGAGTGTGGTGGCAAAGTGACCATCAAAATCGTCATGACCGACGTTTGTGATCAAACACTTACCAAAAGTGCTTATTTCAAAGCCATTCCAAAACCAGTTGGTTTACCGATTGAAAAGGACATTTACTCTTGTATTACGGTCAATGTAGATTTGCAATTGCAAGTGAAATGTGATGTACAAAGTACCTTTAAGTGGTATAGCGTAGCATCGGTAGGCTCCAGTGTGCCTTACAACCATCCGCAAATTGATGGTGAAACCTTCAACCCTGCGGGTACTAGTGCGGTCATCACAGACCTCCTTACCAACCTGAGTGCAACTACTCAGACCATCATCTACCGGGTTGTTCCAACGAGCAAGGAAGATTGTGAAGGTGACCCATTCTATGTGACCGTTAACATCCGGCAAAAGGCAGACATCCAATGTTTGGCCTGCTTGACCGAAGTGCGGGTTAGCCTGGACAAAAACTGCCGCTTGCTGATCACTCCTGATTTAGTGGTTGATGGTTTTGCGGAATGTCCAAACCGTGAATTGCTTCGCGACGCATTGGAAGTACTCATCGAAGATGGCAACAACGACAACTACGTTGATTGTGCTGGATCGCACAAATACCTCGTTCGCCTCAAGCCCGAGTACGAAGCTTGTTTTGACTACGCGCCATGCTGGGGTACCATCATCGCAGAAGACAAAACGGGACCAATCCTGGAATGTGCCAACTTTATTGACAAGCCATTGGATTGTTACGATGTAAACTACGTACTCAACAACCGCTTGACCATTGGCAATGTAGGTACTACGAGTTCACCTCGTCCATCTACCAGCAGCAGCCAGGTCATCAACAATGCGGAAGGAGTAGCAGACGAAGTATCCGCTTGTGGCTTGAAGCCAGCAAGTTTGGTTTCTGACAACATCAAAAACCTGGGCTATCCATTCTTCCGCGACAATTGCCGCGATTGTGGTTGCCGCACTACTTTGAAGTGGAGCGATCGCGTGGAGTATTATTCTTGCGAGCAAATGGAGAAGAATGGTGGCATTTACGCCCGCATTTTCCGCCAATGGGTAGCCACCGATTGCAATGGCATGACCGCAGATACAGTACAAGTGATTGATTTCAAACGCCCAAAAATTTCGGAATTTACCTTCAATGGCGACGGCGATGGCAAATACGACCGGGTTGTGGAATACAGTGCTTGTGCACCCGACAAGAGCTTGATCAAGAAGGAAGATGTAACACCATTCATTTGTAGTTACTTCAATACTACGGCTAACCCACGTTGTTTGTACCTCGATCAAGTGGAGTGCAACTATTCCGTACAAATCAAGGATACCGAGTTTCCAATTTGTGGTGGCAAAGGATTGAAGATCGATCGTGAAATGTACATCTTTGACTGGTGTGCTGGTGGTATTGTAGATACCCTCCACATCCTGATCAAAATTGGTGACTTCGAAGCTCCTACCTATGAATACACTCACGGTGCGCCATTCGACATTTCAACTGGTCCAATGGATTGTACTGCAGCAATTCCGGTAACAGTTGCGGGCATCAAGGCTGCATTTGGAGTGACCATCAAGGACAACTGTACACTGGGTAATGTCAGTGTAAGTGTATACACCAAAGATCGCTACGTAAAAGGAATCCTTGTTTACGAAGGCCCTGATAATCCTTTCTGTCAGCCTGAACCAGAAGCGCGTAAAGCGGAGCTGCGTGGTGAGCACGAGGACTTTGGATCTTGCAATAAGGAAGACATTTGCTGGGAAAAAGTAGAATACGCCGTAATGAATGGCATGATGGTCGGTTTGCCCGTAGGCAAACACCTGATGGTCATTGATGCATTCGACGGCTGTTACAATGCCTCTACTGCTTGTTTTGTCTTTGAAGTAAAAGACAAGATCGCGCCTGTCATGAAGTGCGATGACGATCTGCATGTCACTCTGAGCAACGCCAATGGCTATACCAATGGTTATGCGCAAGTAAGTGCAGCTGACATCGACGAAGGCAGCTGGGACAATTGCAAACTGGCCTGGATCGCGGTACGCCGCAATGTGCCAGACGGTTGTGCTGCATCTTTCATTGCCAAAGGTTATGACACCAACGGCAACGGCAAACTGGATGCACTTCCCGCAGATGGCGATGTAAGCAAGGCTGACGGTTTTGACCTGAATGGCGACGGCGACATTGCCGATTTTGGTGAAACCTTCATCCTGAAAGGTGGAAAACTGATGACTCCACTGCTGGATTACGCAGAATTCTTCTGCTGTGATTTGACTGAAAGAGTAACAGTTGAATTGTGGGGCGGCGACTTCAACGGCAATACCAACTATTGCTGGATGGACTTGCTGATCGAAGACAAGGTAGCTCCAACTTGTTTGGCACCATGGGATGTCACCATCTATTGTGATGACAAAAACATAGGGTCAATCGACGATAAACTAGCTTCCGCAAAAATCTTCGGTGACATAACCATCCCTTCTGGCAACGATTGTGCTGCCCTGGATACCGTATACAGCACTGTGAAGAAATTGAAGTGCGGAGCAGGCTACATCGACCGGATCTGGACTTTGACCAAACAAACGGCTAAAGGACCGATCAGTGTAACTTGTAAGCAACGGATCAACATCCTGCCTGTACACGAATACAACATTTGTTTCCCTAAAGACGTCAGCACGGATTGTAAAACACCAATCATCGACACGGTGATCACCGACGAATTGGGCTGCGACATTCTGGCGGTGAATGTGCATGACAAACGTTATGACGCTTCGGACGACGAGTGCTACAAGATTTTCCGGACGTATTCAGTAGTCAACTGGTGTACTTACGACGATCGTTGTGGTGACCCACTGGAGCAAACCAACATTTCGGTGATCAACCGGGCAGTGTTTGACAACTACGGAAAAGCGCCCATCTATGTATTGGTACGGGACAAAGACCGCGATGGTGATGAAGAATTCTATATCTCTAAGGATTTGATTGCCAAAAATGCGGATGACATTGACTTTACAGACGAGGTTCCATATTGTAAAGTAGCTGAGGAATACCAGCACAGCTTCATCTACACTCAGATCATCAAGGTGTACGACGACACTCGTCCAGTGGTTACTGGCATCCGTGACACCTTCTGCACTAGCCCAACGGCCTGTACAGCGAACATCACCAAAGTGGTGACGATCAAAGACAATTGTACCGATAAAGTAGAATTGGAACGTCAACAACTGATGATTGCGCCATTCCAAACGCTGGATGCCAGTAAGATGATCACTTACAGTACCCCACGTTGGAGTACTAAAGACTTGGGCAACGGACAATACGAAATCGCCGTGAGCAACCTCCCCGAAGGTACCCACGACCTGATCGTAGTTGGACGGGATGAGTGTGGCAACCTAAGTGTAGCAACCCGCATTCCATTTGTGGTGAAGGATTGTAAGGCACCTGCGCCCATCTGTATCAATGGTTTGAGCACCGATCTGATGCCTGATGGCAATGGTGGCGGCATGATGACCGTTTGGGCCAGTGATTTCGTTGCTTCCAAAATCTACGACTGCAACGGACAAGGCCCAGAAACAAAAGATGGCTTGAAACTGGTGACCAAATACTCTCTGAACCGTGTACAACAACCGGTTAATCCTAATCAAACCAGCCTCACACTCGATTGTGCCGATCTGGAATTGGGATTTGTACTGGTGGAACTGCACGCTTGGGATGAGGCTGGCAACCATGATTTCTGCGTCACTTTTGTAGAGGTACAAGACAACCGCAAGGTTTGTCCTGATTCAAGTACTGTTGTAACTGGCGAAATCAGTGGTTTGGTTGCTACCGATGAAGCAGAACCGGTTCTAGGGGTGAAAATTGATGTCAGTGGTGGCGCTCAATTGAACCAGAATACACCAACCAATGGTTTGTACAACTTCGGTAAATTGCCCCTGGGCAGTGACTTTACTTTAGCGGCTCAACTGGACAAGGATCACTTGAACGGAGTATCTACGTTTGACCTGGTACAATTGCAAAAACACATTCTCGGTGTACAAACGATCAACAATCCTTACCGTTTGATTGCTGCGGATGTCAACAATTCCAAGTCGATTTCTACTCTGGACATGATCCAGATGCGCAAGTTGATCCTCAACATTGACGAGCGTTTCAGCAATGTGCCCAGCTGGCGTTTTGTGGATGCAGCTTACAAATTCCCCGATCCAAGCAATCCTTGGGTTGAAGCGCTTCCAGAGGTAGTAAACGTCAATGACTTGGCAGGTAAAGTTCAGGCCAATTTCATCGCCATCAAAATGGGTGATGTCAACGGCAATGCTCGGGTAAACAATGCAGCAACTGCCGAGGTACGTAGTGCCAAAGCCCTGCAATTGCAAACAGAAGAGCAGGAACTGAAAGCAGGACAACACTACGCTGTAGCCATCCGTGCTAAAGACCTCGCAAGTGTCCAAGGATTCCAATTTACACTACAAGTTGATCCAGCAATGGCTCAACTGGAGAACATCGAATACAATGGTGTGATGAAAGCCGACCATTTTGGTTACTTCCCTCGTTTCGGCCAAATTACATCGTCATACGTTGGGGCACCGCTTGCAGGTGCCCCCCTTTCCAACACGACTGCTGAGTCGGTACTGTTCACCCTACACCTCAAAGCGGAGTCCAATCTGCTTTTGAGTAAGGTGTTGAATATCAATGGCCAACTCACGCCGAAAGAAGCGTATGACAAAGAGGACGAACTGATGGACGTACAATTGGAGGTGAAAGGGGCAACCCTGAGTGATTTGGCTGCTTTGCACCAAAACACGCCTAACCCATTCGTGGAAGAAACGTCTATTGGTTTTTACTTGCCCAAAGCAAGTGCAGCTACTTTGACAGTGCGCGATGTGAAAGGTGCTTTGCTTTATCACCTGGAAGGCAACTATGCCAAAGGTGAGAATCAAATTACCCTCAAACACGAGCAATTGCGCAGCAGTGGCGTATTGTACTACACTTTGGAAACCGCAGATTTTACTGCAACGAAGAAGATGATCTTGTTAAATAAGTGATACTGATGTTTATTGGAAAGCCCCGGAGTATCGATTGATGCTCTGGGGCTTTCTTTTTATACCATTAAGCTGAGGATTTACCGTCTTTTTTTGAAACCTAAAACGGATAACAAGCCACGGGTCAATTCACGGGTCAAAGTCCCGGCAATTTGTTTGGTCGTTGGGCTCCGCAAAATGTCTTCTACAAAACTTCGTTCCCCCCGTTTGGTACGGCTGGATTCCTTGCTGGCTTTTTCCAGTTCTTCCCGGCGTTCCGCCTGCACTTCTACTTCCCGAACCGCGTCCATTTTGCGTTGCAAAATTTCCGCCGCGCTTTCGCGATCGTTCACCTCATCGTATTTTGCTACCAATGAAGAACGCATCACAATGCGGTCAATTTCGCCATCGGTCAGCACGTCCATACGTGATTGTGGAGCACGCATGAGGGTGTAGGCTAGGGGAGTGGGGATACCCTTGTCGTTGAGTACCGTTACCAACGCTTCCCCTGTTCCCAACTGTGTGAGGACTTCGTCCACCTGGTAGTACTCGCTGATTGGGAAGTTTTCTGCTGCCAATTTGATGGCTTTGCGGTCTTTGGCCGTAAAGGCGCGCAGGGAGTGCTGGATTTTCAGCCCCAACTGGCTTAGCACGATATCCGGTACATCAATTGGGTTTTGGGTAACGAAAAACACGCCAACCCCTTTGGAACGAATCAGTTTGATGATCACTTCGATTTGATCCAACAAGGCATCGGGTGCTTCATTGAACACCAGGTGCGCTTCGTCAATGAAGATCACCAATTCTGGTTTTTCCGGGTCACCTTTTTCCGGGAAGGTGCTGTAAATTTCCGCCAACAATTGGATCATGAAGGTAGAAAACAGCTTGGGCCGATCCTGAATATCCGTCAAACGTACAATGTTGACTGAACCATGGCCATTGGCATCCTTGCGGCAAAGGTCGTCTACCTCAAAGGAGGGTTCACCAAAAAACACATCGGCTTTTTGTTGCTCCAATTCCACCACTTTTCGCAGGATGTTCCCGGCTGAAACGGCGTTCATGGTGCCATAACGCTCCTCGATTTCTGCCTTGCCTTCCCCTGTAATCCATTGAATGACTTTGCGCAAGTCTTCCAGATCGAGCAGGGGAATGTTTTTGTCATCACAGTATTGAAAAATCACCGACAGGATGCCAGATTGCGCATCCGACATGTCCATCAGGCGTGAAAACAAAACTGGACCGAACTCGGTTACAGTTGCCCGCAAACGAGCCCCTTTTTCCCTGGAAAGGGTGAAAAACTCCACCGGGTTGCCCTCTGTTTTAAAAGGGATACCGATTTTTTTATGCCGGTCTTCAATTTTTGGATTCACTTCACCCGGCATGGCAATTCCACTGAGGTCGCCCTTGATGTCCATCAAAAGCACCGGAACGCCATTTTCGGAAAGTTGCTCGGCCAGTACCTGCAAACTTTTGGTTTTACCCGTACCCGTCGCGCCACTGATCAAGCCGTGGCGGTTGAACATGCGCAAGGGAGCACTGATGGTCAGGCCTGGAATGGATTCCCCATCCAATACCGCTCCACCTAATGCGATCGAAGCCCCTTTGAAGGTATAGCCCTGGGTAACTTCTTCAATGAATTTTTCTTTCTTAGACATAAACTTCAGAGGTTCCAAAGTTCCAAAGTTCCAAAGTTCCAAAGTTCCAAAGTTCGGAGTAACCCTAAACCTTGGAACTTTGGAACCTTGGAACCTTGGAACCTTTATTCTTTATTCCACTTATTCACCCGCAAATCAAACTTTTTTTTGCTAAACGGCCAAAAATCGCGGTTGAAATTACCTTCCAGTTCCCGTTCCAATTCACGAGTCATGAGTTCCGGGAAAAAATTGATGCCCGTTTGTTTTTCTACCTCGTCAACACTAACGGCGTACTTGAACAGGGGATCGTAACTCACTTCATTGGGAACGATAAAAGCAATTGCTTTTTGATCTGGATCGGATAAATCTAGTAAAACTTTGTAAAATGCGCTAGGAACAGTCACTTCATTATTTCCAATTTTCCCTTTTCCACCATCTTTCAGGATTGGCCCGGTGACAACGTAGAGTTTTTTGAACTTGATGGCCCAATCGCGGGTCAATTCTTCCAGTTCTTTCCAAATGCCCTTGTTGAAATCACGGGCTTGTGGACTGATGTTGCTGAGGTAAAAGGTTTCGGTGATTGCCGTGGTGTTGAAAGCCATGTCTGCTGCGGGAACCAGGTGCCCACGGTCGTAACCAGAGCCGCGGTAATCGCTTAGGCTAGCCGAGCCACTGCGCACTTTAGGATCGGCTTCAAACAGATCAGGCCGGTCCTGCCATTCCATTTGTAGCCGCTCACGGGTGAGCACATAGGCTACCCACTCGGCTTGCTCGTGCCGTTCGTTGTAGGATAAGGTATAGTATTTGTGCTGTACAATGGCTCCAGTACTTGATGTGGGTAGGTAAAACTCCTGATCGTCAACCTCGTCAACCGGGGTGACCACTTCTTCGGTTTTGGTCTCGGCAGTGGGTAGATTGGCCGGCGAATTTGAAAACCAATTGTAAACAGCAATGAGTCCGGTAATGACAGCTGCAAAAAGTCCAACGCGTGCTGCCGTGTTACCTTTTGAGCCTTGAGGTGTATGATTTCTTCTAAATTTGGCCATAATAGCAAATTTCTTGTTTTGAATTGTAGGCTGTTTTTAAATTTAAAACAAAGTTGAAAAATATTTTTGACAATCAAAAAAAAAGTCTATTTTTGGATAAAAGAAAAAATCATGACACCCGAGGTAGCATTGTCCGAATACGAAATTGAAAGGAACAAACCTATGCCCTCATTGAATCACAGCCTAATTCAGTCTAATCTGATCATGGAATTGGCGGCATATCGCCAAAAATACAGCATTGCTTCAGAATTGAGCCTCGATTTGACAGACTGGCCTTCTGTACCCGATCTTTCATTTTTGCCTAAAAAAAGTATGGACCTCAAAAATGATGTCACGGCAGTCACTGAACCTCCATTAGGGGTCATCGAAATCATTTCACCTTCACAAAGTCTCAATGAGCTGGTGCTAAAGGCGGATAAGTACTTCGAGCACGGCGTAAAATCCTGTTGGCTGGTTTTACCAACCTTAGGCAACATCTACGTGTTTTCAACACCAGATAGTTATCAGATTTTTCGGAAAAATGAAGTACTGACAGACAGTGTCTTAGATATAAACCTACCTTTAGATCAAGTCTTTGCTTAACCTTTACCATGCAACATCTCGGCATTACTGGCGGCATTGGCAGCGGCAAAACCACTGTGTGTAAAATCTTTGAAACCCTCGGCATTCCCATTTATTACGCCGATGATCGGGCGAAATTCCTGATGAGCCATGACCCTAATTTGATTATGGGAATTATAGAGTTGTTTGGCCAAGAAGCCTATCTGGAGCCCCAGGTACTCAACCGCGCCCACATCGCTCAGGTGGCGTTTAACGACAAAGATAAACTCACTCAACTCAATGCTTTGGTTCACCCCGCTGTAGCGAGGGATGGCCTGGAGTGGCAAGCCGCTCAATACGATGTGCCATACACCCTCAAGGAAGCTGCTCTTCTGTATGAAAGTGGTTCCTACCGCAGTTTAGACAAAATCATCGTTGTGACCGCTCCACTTGAATTGCGCATCGAACGAGTGATGGCTCGGGATGGGGCCAAACGGGAGGAGGTAGAAGCCCGCATCGCCAAACAAATGCCTGAATCAGAAAAAGTCAATATGGCCGATTTCGTGATTTACAATGATGGGGAGCAAGCGCTGATTCCACAAGTGATGAGCATTCACCGACAGTTATCTGCTTGATTCACTTTGGTCTTTACTTTATTTGGCAATTTTTATTTTTTCTCAAATAAAATAGTAAACTTCGCTACGAAAGAGATTTTTCCTTCGATAAATTCACCACAGGCGCAAGTTTATGCTTTTTCTCCGTTTTTCACTTTGTTCAATCATTTTGCTATTTTTCATCACCGGAAAAGAGCTCAGGTACGGATTTTATACTGATCCTTCCCCTGCCAAATCTCCTGAGGAAGAACTCGCCACCTTTCAGGTAGAACCCGGATTCAAAGTGCAATTGGTCGCCGCTGAGCCCATGGTACAAGAACCTGTTGCCCTGAGTTTTGACGCCGATGGCCGCTTGTGGGTGGTGGAGATGCGCGGCTTCATGCCCGATATTGACGGGAAAGGGGAAGCATTGCCGACTGGCCGTATTTCCATTTTGGAAGACACCAATGGCGATGGAACAATGGACAAAAGTACCGTCTACCTCGATAGCTTGGTGATGCCCAGATCCTTGGGCTTAATCAAAGGTGGTGCTCTGGTCGCACACAGCAAAGCCCTCTGGCTCACGCAGGATTTGGACGGGGATTTACAAGCCGACTCCCAAATTTTGCTGGATTCCACTTATGCCCGCAATGGCCTGCCCGAACATTCCGACAATGGCCTGATGCTCAACACCGATAACTGGTACTACAATGTCAAGTCCCGGCTGCGTTATCGACTCATTAATGGCACATGGAAACGCGACAGTACCGAATTTAGAGGCCAATGGGGCCTGAGCCATGATGATCAAGGCCGTCTGTTTTACAATTACAATTGGTCGCAGTTGCACTCCGATCTGGTGCCCGCCAACAGCCTTACCCGCAATCTACACCACCGTCATTCCTCTGGTATCGACCACGGCTTGACCATCGATCGCAAGGTGTTTCCCATTCGGGCAACCCCGGCCGTCAATCGTGGCTATATTCCAGGAACCTTGAACAAAAAAGGAAGATTGTTGGAGTTTACGGCGGCTTGTTCTCCCTTAGTGCTTCGCTCCAAATTATTTCCTGAGGAATACTACGGAAATGTTCTGGTTTGTGAACCAGCCGGGAACTTGATCAAAAGAAATGTAGTCCGCGAAAACGGAGCCTTGCTAAATGCCTATGACCCCAACCCCGGCAAAGAGTTTTTTGCTTCAACAGACGAACGTTGCCGCCCTGTCAATCTGACCTCTGGTCCGGATGGAGCGATTTATGTGGCGGACATGTACCGTGGCCTGATCCAGCACGGGGCCTATGTTACACCTTACTTAAGGGAGCAAACCCTCAAGCGAAAACTGGTTTTGCCCATCCACATGGGGCGGATTTGGCGAATCGTTCCGAATAATTGGACTCCAAAGAAGGCCCAAAAAATGAGCGCTTTGAGCACTTCCGCTTTAGTTGCTCAATTATCCCACCCCGATGGCTGGCAGCGCGATATGGCTCAACGTTTGTTGGTGGAAAAAGCAGATCTGGCCGCGGTGCCTTTGCTGGAGGGGCTAATCCAGCAATCAACCCTCACCCTGGCTCGCTTCCACGCCTTGTGGACTCTGGAGGGGCTGGGACAACTTAAGTCAGTTCAGTTGTTGTCCTTACTCGACGATCCTCAAGACCTGATCAAAACCACCGCTTTACAATTGTTGGAAAAAGCCATCGCCCAAACTCCACAATTGCAGGAAAAACTAGCCACAAAGGTCCTTGAATTGGCCAAAGGAGCCAAAGTCAAAGTGGCTTTGCAATGCGCTTTAAGTGCCCATATGCTGAGTTCTGAAGCCAATCTAAAGGTCAACGAAACAATCATCGACCAATTTGTTGACCTACCGCTGCTGCGCGATGCGGTAATGAGTAGCCTGCGGGATGTGGAATTGAATTTTTTGCAAAAACTCTGGTCAAGCTCCAATTGGCAAAACCCGGAACAAAATCGGGAAATATTTTTGGAAATGTTGACTGCGGCCATTGCGGCAAAAAAAGACCCTGCTGAACTCCTGCAGTTGCTGAATTTATTGCACAATCAAGGGAAGCCTTTTGGGAAAAAAGAACAAGTCGTGCTCAATGCACTGGCCATTGCTGCGCTCAATTTTAAAGGTGCACAACCTATTGCATTACCCACTAAGCCCGATTTGTTGAAAAGAACCGACCTGCCTTTGGAGCCAAACGCAACGACAAATCTCAAAAATATGTTCAGCTGGCCTGGCTTTAAACCTGAATTATCTCTGAACGTGCAAAACGACTTGGACGAAAAAGCCAGCAAACAATTTGCCCTGGGCCGACAAAAATACCTGGCTACCTGTGCAGGTTGCCATGGAACCAATGGCCGGGGCATGGATCGTTTTGGGCCACCCATGGCGGGTTCTGAATGGGTTTTGGGGGATGAAAGAAGGTTGTCGCTAATCATCTTGCACGGCCTCGAAGGCCCCATCGTGGTACAAGGCAAAAAATACGGAGCTCCTGAGATTTTACCAGTAATGCCTGCCCATTCGGTGATGGACGATGCAGATATTGCAGCTATCTTGACCTATATCCGCAACGAATGGGGCAATCAGGCCAAACCCGTTACCCCAAGTACCGTAGGTAGCACCCGGCACACTTCCCAAGGGCGGGTGATGCCCTGGACCGTAAATGATCTGGACAAATACGTCAAAGCCAAATGGCCGATTGGAAAAACGACTAAGGGGCAATAAAATAAATGCCATGAAAAAACACCTTCAACTCATTCATAATCAGCCTGAGCAGGAAACTGTCCTTCAACGTCGGGAGTTTATACATACTTCCGCTTTCGGCCTTCTGGCCTTTGCTCAACCCTTATCCTATTTATCTGCCATGACTAAGGAATCTGCCATGGGCGTCATCGTCCATTCGTATTCTATTCGCTGGAATGCCAAAACTGAGAGTAAAACCTATCCAGCCTTTACCGATGCCATCCAACTTTTAGAACATTGCCACGAACTGGGGGCTGGCGGAATCCAGGTTACGCTCAACAACTGGACCAACGATTTTGCCAAAAAGGTACGAGATCGCCGCGAAAAATTGGGACTCTACCTTGAAGGCAGCATTGGACTGCCCAAAACCGCAGAGGATGTGGCCACCTTTGAAAAAGAGGTACTCGCCGCCAAAGAGGCAGGAGCACAGGTGCTGCGTACGGTCTGCCTGAATGGCCGCAGGTACGAAACTTTTAACAGTTCTGAAGCTTTTGCAACTTTCAAAAAACAATCCATCCAGTCGCTGCAATGGGCTGAACCCATCGTAAAAAAGCACCGGATCAAACTGGCGGTCGAAAACCACAAGGACTGGAAAGCTGCTGAATTGCTCGAAATGCTCAAGGGCATTGCCAGCTCCTGGGTAGGCGTGACCCTCGATTTTGGCAATAACATCTCCTTGTTGGAAGATCCCATGGAAGTGATCAAAGCCCTGGCACCTTATGCTTTTTCCACCCACGTAAAAGATGTCGGCTTGGCGGAATACGAGCAAGGTTTTTTAATGTCGGAAGTCCCCTTGGGTACTGGAATCATCGATTTGCGTGCGGCTTTGGATGTGTGCAAAAAGATGAATCCAGGCATCAATTTCAACCTGGAAATGATCACTCGCGACCCGCTGCAAATTCCCTGTTTCAGCGAGGGCTACTGGGCTACTTTTGCTCAAACCCCAGCTACTGATTTGGCCAAAACCATCCAGCTGGTTCGGACGAAAAAATACCCTGGTACTTTGCCTGGGGTGAAAAACCTGGATTTTGAACAAAAGCTGGCTTTTGAGGAAAAAAACGTGCTCGATTGTTTGAGCTACAGCAAGAATAAATTAGGTTTAGGCTAACCTCTGAGGTGTTCTTAGGTGTCTAAGGTGGTTCAAAAAACTAGCCTTGTTCAAAAAACCAAAGCGACATTTTATTGAACCACCTTAGGCACCTAAGGGCACCTTAGAGGCTCATTTAAGGATTTTGCGCCTGCGGCGAAAATCAATTCAAAAAGTGAATTTTTAAATATGGATCAAGGACTACATTCATTACCGGGGATAAAATTATTTGACCTGAGTGGTAAGGCCGCTATTGTCACCGGAGGTTCCAAAGGGCTGGGCCTGGCTATGGCCGCTGCATTGGCCTCCGCCGGAGCCAACATCATGTTGGTCAACCGCAAGGAAGACGAAGGTATACAAGCTGCGGCTGAATTGGCCCAGGCTTTCCCC
>JAIXOO010000005.1 GCA_027486765.1 Saprospiraceae bacterium | reverse complement strand
CGATTAGTCCGATTGGAGCAAATGGATATGTCATGATTTATTTTTTAGTTTCAGTTGTTGTTGTAAGTGTCGTGCTAAAATGGCAGCTAACACGGAAATATGCGTACTTGTCGCGTCCGGTTGATAAAGGTAAACCAATAGCACTAAATCTCCAAGTATCTGCGATTTTTAGTTTTATAACCTTGATAATGAATGAATTGATTTAAGTTATCCAACTTCTTTCTCATTTTTCTACAATAATATTCTGTTGCTTAACTATAAAATCGAATGAAAGCTCTTCCAATGATTTTCCATTTACCATAGCATCCCAAGGTCCGTGACCTCTATTTTCTAAAGTGTATAATACATAGTTAGCACCCGTAGAAGTATAAATATCTTTTAACTCAAGTGCTTCGGAATATGCTACAGTTGGGTCGTTAGTACCATGAGCAATCATTATTGGTGGGTCAGTAGGGTCAAAGCGATTGTATCCATATATGTTATTATTTGCAGTAACGGCTACTCCACTACCCCAAAAATCTAAAATTGTTTTTATGGTATAATTGTTACTATTCAAATTTGTCGTTGCCAATGAAGGGTCGTTACTTAAAGAGATTTCGTTTGTAAAATCGATTGTGTTGGTAATACCTAATGTTGTAGCCATAATAGCACCTGCCGAACCACCACCTACTGTAATATAATTGGGGTCAATATTGTATTGATTTGCATTTGCAATTAGCCATCTAAGTGCTGCTTTTGCATCTCTGTGAGCAGGATACAACGCTAAAAATTGAGACTGATCTGCGAGTGGAACACTGTTTTGTGCATATTGAATCCATTCTGTTGGAACTGTACCTTTATTACTCCGTAGTCTATAATTGATAGAAAAAGCTACCCAACCTCTTGATGCGAAGTAATTAGCAAGATTTACAATGTTAACATCACTCTTATCACCACCCGAAAATCCTCCTCCATGAATCAACAATATGGCAGGCTTTTTTTTAGTATTATTGGCTGGTTTATAAACGTCTAATTTTAAATCTATAATTGAATAAGCAGCACTGTTAAATGTCTGATGGCTTAATCCCTCACCATATTTGACATTTTGTTCAACTGCTACTGAATATGTTGATGACGACTTAACAGACATAGAATTCGGAACAATTGTGTCTCCATTATCATCTTTTTCGCAAGAAGATAAGACAGCTATTAACATTAACATTTTAATTGAATTTTTCATTTTTTCATTTTTTCAGTTAGACGTGTTGAATGATAAAAGGTTTAAAATTACTGCCAACACGGAAATATGTGTACTCGTCACGCCCGCCTGATAAAGACAAATCAGCAGTACTGAATTTCAGAGTGCCTTTGATTTTTAATTCTATTAAATTGATAATGAATGAATTGAATTAAGACGCGCAACTCCTTGTGCAGTGTCGTGTTTTGGGCTAACCGGGGAAGGCGAGATGTTGCTCAACAACAATGAGGTAAGGGAACCCGATGAAAGAAAATGGTCTACTCCTGATTTGCGGAAGCGAATCGGGCGAGTTGAGGGGTTTTTGAAAGGGAAATTTGAGGATTTTGAGTAAGGTGGCATTGGTGCTGCCGGAAGTGTTGTGTTGATTGGCTGTGGAATGGCCACCAACGGATAACGGCTTGGCAAAGGTGGGGCATTTTATGCATAAAAGTTCAACTCAACACTAATAACTAATACAAGCACAAATGTTGGATTGAGCAATGTCGCCCCACTTTTGCCAAACCGAGGTTGTTGGCAGTATGATTTTGTTAATACTATTTGTCTCGTTTGTAATAAGCTACAATACTTGCTTTTGCAAGCGTATTATTCCATAGATAAAAACCAACAATAGCAGGGTTAATGTTTTCGTCAAGCCCTAATTTATCTGTTTTTAAGGCATAAACCGTTATAACATACTGATGAAAACCGTGTCCTACAGGTGGACAAGGACCTCCATAGCCATTAATTCCATAGTCTGTTTTGCTTTGTATACTTCCCTTAGGTGCTATGTTTAGTTTGACATTGCCTGCATTGGTTACCAACTCGTTTACGTTTGCAGGAATATCAAATACAACCCAATGCCAAAAACCACTTCCTGTCGGTGCATCCGGATCATACATCGTTATAGCAAAACTTTTCGTTCCTTCGGGTGCATTTTTCCAAGATAATTGAGGCGATTGATTCTCGCCTGAACATCCAAATCCGTTGAACTCTTGAACTTTTGTTGTTTCTCCACCCAAATCCTTACTTGTTAGCGTAAAGGTTTTTTGTCCGAAAGCAGTAGTTATAAAAATTACTGCCATTGCTAAAATTGAAACTGCATTTTTCATGTTGTGCAAATTTTAAAGATTGAATAATGAGGCAAAATTAGCTTAGATACTTGTAGATAAATGGAGGTAACTGTTCAAAAAGTGTGGCTAAAAGTTCAATCTTTATGGTGCTGTTTGGGGGTTATTCCAAATTTAGATTTATAAGCCTGAATAAAGCTTGATAAGCTCTCATACCCAACTTCAAAGTATATCTCTGAAGAGCTTTTTTGTTCTTGGAAGATTAAATGATGAGCATACTCTAACCTTTTGTTTTGAAACCATTTTATAGGAGATTCGGCATAGTGTTTTTCAAATTCTCTCTTAAAAGTAGATACACTCATATTGCATAAAAATGCTAATTCTTTTAGTGATAGTTTGTTCATCCAATTGGTTTCAACAGTTTGAATGAAATTTTGTGATGTATCGTTGCTTTTTTCTAACAAGGAGTACAGGAATTCTGTACCGTATATTGCTATCAAATAGAGCATTATTTCTTCAAGTTTCACTTCAAGCAACTTCTTTTGAATGTTTTGTGAAAGTTTGGAAATATCTAGCAGGCTGTTTACGAATCTATAAATAAATTTATCATATCTAAAAGAGTAAACCGATTTATATTCGTTTAATTCGGTCTTATTTAGTTCATTTTTTCGGATAAATTTCAATAAGGTTTCGCTGGCAAAAAATAGAAGTACACTTCTATAATTTCGAATGTCTGAAAGTTTTTCGGTCATTAGGCAATGTCCCGACTTCATTATCAGGAACTTGGAATTATCAATTGATAAAGTTGAGTTATCGAAAACAACTTCTTTATTTCCCTCAATTAAAAAGCTAAATGTATTTTTATTTAGAATAATTTGCTGTTTTGCAATTTCATTTGAGCTACTATAATCAAAAATCTGAACGGATTGTGAATTTTCTATATTTAGTTCGTCGGGAAGTGTAATTGCCTTCATTTGGTTCGTTATTCGTTTATATGCACTTTAGTGAAGTATTGCACACAACACAGAAATATGCGCACTAGTTGCGTCCGTGTGGTGAAGATAAAACAGGAACGCCTATTTAAGCACAAAGGACACCAAGTAAAGTACAAGGAGCGCAAAGACGAGATGTTGACGAAGCTTTATGCTCTAAAAAAGGATTAACAACCTCAAATCCAGGCATAAAGCTTCGTCAACATCTCACCTCTGTGTCCTTAGTGCCTTCCTTTGCGTCCCTTGTGCTTAAAAATGTCACTCAGTGATTCTCCGACGCAAATCACTTAAACAACACCTTCGCGAACATAAACAAATCATGCCGCCACACCGGCCAGGTATGCCCCCCCGCATATTCGCTGTACTGGTACTTCACCCCCAGTTCGTCGAATTTGGCCATCATGACTTTACAATTGTTGAAGGCAATGTCTTGCTGGCCGCCCATCGAAATCCACAAGTGTTTGAGATTGGTATTGATGGTGCTCGCATTGTTCTTCATGAACTCGTACTGCGGGCCGGAAAGGGTCGTATTGTTGGCAAACCAGCCCGAACTGAATACCCCCAGGTGCGCGAACAAATTGGTGTTTTTGATGCCCGCATACAAAGTTTGCAAGCCACCCATGGACAAACCAGCCAGCGCCCGGTTTTTGGCATCCGTTTCTGCGCGGAAATTGCTTTCCACAAAAGGGATTGCCCCCAACTTCAGTTCATTTTCAAAAGCCCGCAGCACATTTTCGTTGAATCCAGCGAGGCCGCCAGCGCCGCCCATATTCCCATCGAGCATGACGATGATCATGGGTTTGGCTTTGCTTTCGGCAATCAGGTTGTCCAGGATGAGGTCGGTACGGCCCTGGGTAGCCCAGCCCCTTTGGTCTTCACCGCCGCCGTGCAAGAGGTAGAGCACCGGATATTTGGCGCTGGACTGGTCGTATCCCGGCGGGGTGTAAACGTACATTTCCCGCCAGCTATTGGTCGCTTTGGAGAGGTAGCGCTTGATGCGGATATCGCCGTGGGGTACGTCTTTTAAGGCATAAAAATCGCCGCCTTTGTACGGGATTTCAATGCCACTGGCCATCCGCCCCATGCCGTAAAAAGTTTCGCTGGCAGGATCTACCAAGGCTACCCCATCAATCAACAAGGAGTAATAATGAAACCCTCGGCTGATGGTATCCGTAGTCAGGGTCCAGAATCCGCCGGTGTCTTTGACCATGTCGTATTTTTTCCCCAAATCAATTTGCACCTTTTGAGCATCAGGCGCCTTCATGCGGAACACGACGCGGTTGTCGGGCAGGATTTGCGGATACTTCGCATTGCGCACATTGCTGGCCGCAGGAGTGCCCAGCACGGTATACTGGGGAAGAGAAGCGACATCAACGGGTTTGAATAAAAACTGGGAGAACATGTACAAGCCATTTTTCCACACTTTGAAGTCGTGCACCCCAGGCTCGATGTAATAAACGTGGGGCACGTCATTTTTGTAGAGGTAGTCGTGGGTGCGTTTGCTGAAGGTGATGAGCCCGTCATTGTCGCCACAGGAAATCCAGAGCAGTTTGAGTTGTTTTTTGGCCTCGGCGGGATTGGGCACCAATTCTTCCGGTCTTTTGGTATTGGGGGCCGAGGAGAAGCCGCCGACCCAGGCGAATTTATCCAGGTTGCCCAACCCGAAATTCAGCGACTGGCCACCACCCATCGAAAGCCCGGCGATGGCGCGGTTTTCACGATCAGTGAGTGCAGGGTAGGTTTTTTCGATGTACGGAATCAGGTCATTCAGCAAATCCTTTTCAAAGGTTGCGAAGGCCTCCACCTTGTCTTTATCGAAAATATTGCCCACCGCCCGGTCATCTTTCATGGCCCGACCATTGGGCATCACCACAATCATGGGTTTGATTTTGCCTTCGGCGAAAAGGTTGTCTAAAATGACCTGCGGTTTGCCGCCGTTCAGCCATTCTTTTTCATCGCCGCCGATGCCGTGCAGGAGGTAGAATACGGGGTATTTGGTCTTTTTGTTGTAACCCGGCGGGGTGTACACCAGGGCTTTGCGGGTAGCGCCTACGGTTTTGGATTCATAGCGGATGGTATCCAATTTGCCCATACTGATGCCCGTGCGGGCTTGGTCAAAACCTTGTGGGGCTTGTTTTTCGATCTTTTGGGCGAAGGCGCCTATACAGATTAGAGCTAAGCCAGCGATTGTGAACAATAGTTTTTTCATGCCTAAGTTTGTTGTTTGTTTGCTATTTAATGTGGTGCTTGGGGTTCATCGTTTATTTAACGTGAATTTTGAAGTAATTACCTTGACAATGAATAATGTGCGACTTCTACGAAGTCGTAAAAAACTCATTTGCAACATTTTCTACAAATGTACGACTTCTACGAAGTCGATCTGATGACCTCGGAGAGGTCACACATTTGTAGAAAATGGGTGTAGTTAAGATTTTACGACTTCGTAGAAGTCGCACATTTTGCGGGGTTAATTCAAAATTCACATCTATTTAAAAAGCTGCTGCAAGGTATTTGTCAAGTAAAGCTTACAATTCATCCAGGTATGGCCACCGGGCACCACCAAGGTTTCGAGGTTCAACTTTTTGTCCTTGAACATGGCGATATTTTGCTTCACACTTTCGTACAAAAAATCCTCGGTAGCGATGCTGATGCTGAACAATTTCAACTGTTTATTCATTTGTTCGGCATTCGGCGACCAGTCGGTAAAATTCTTTTTGAACTCATCCGTAGCTGTATAGGGGGCGTAAGAACACACGTAGGCGAACTTGTCGGTGTTGGTCAATCCGATGTTCAGGGTTTGGCCACCGCCGACCGAAAATCCTGCCACTGCGCGGCCTTTGCTATCCGCCTGCACCAGGTAGTTGGCTTCCACGTATGGGATGATGTCGTTCACAATGTCTTTGGTGAAATCGGGCATCGGGCTTGGCCGCACATTGCCATAGGGCATGACGATGATCATCGGTTTGGCCTTGCCCTGGGCAATCAGGTTGTCGGCGATAAAATTGGCATGTCCTACTTTGGTCCAGGTTTCTTCGGTATCCGAACCGCCGTGGATCAGATAGAGTACCGGATATTTGGTCTTGCCGGTGGGGTCATAACCCGGTGGCGTATACACTAGCAGCGGGCGCGTGGTGCCCAGAGTAGTCGATTTGTAGTAGCGGTAGCTGACTTTGCCGTGCGGCACATTTTGCAGGGCATGCACCAGCGGTTGGTCGCCTGGGATATCTACAATACTGCGTTTGAATCTTTCATTGGCAAAAATGTAGGTATTGTTTGGGTCGGCAATTTGTACCGTATCCACCCAAAAACTGTAGGGGTAAATGTCGGGTTTGACGGGCGGTACCGTGACGCTCCAAATGCCTCCGGTATCCTTGGTCATGGCTACCGGGGCCGTTAAAAATTCCCCACTCACGCTTACTTTTTGCGCTTTGCGGGAAAAATACCGGAAGGTGATGCTGTGATCGGGATGCACTTCCGGTGAACTGATGGCTGGCGGCCTTTGCGCCGTGAGGGCGGATACCGCCAAAAAAACAAGAATCTGAGTTAGGTATATGCGAAGTTTCATTGTTTT
>JAIXOO010000432.1 GCA_027486765.1 Saprospiraceae bacterium | reverse complement strand
TGACCATATTCCATCATCTGTGGCTATAAAGATACCTGCCCGCCGGGCAGATCAGCTGCGGGGAGCCGTTTTTCAGGCAGGATTGATTCTATCTTGCGCAAGGCACCCAGCCCCGCTAGGGGCGAAACATGGGTAGAAACCGGTAAGCCTCGGAGGTTTCCGAGTCCTGTAGGGACGAAATGCGGATATCGTGAGGGGGATAATACCCACATTTCGTCCCTACAGGACTCAGAAAATTTCGGGGGGGGCTGCGTTTTCTACCCATATCACGCCCCTAGCGGGGCTTCCGTTGCGCAAAGGGAGTTTCAATTGCCTTCGAGCGAGTAGAAATTTCCAGGTTTTGTATCATGGTAGTGAGGCCAGCACGGAGCATTTCCAAATGAAATAAGTCCATTTTTTTACACCATAAAAAAACCAAAGCGACATAATAGCAGCGCGGAGGACGCGGATTGGGCGGATTTACGCGGATTTTTATCCCGCCTTCGGCGTGATGAAACCAAAATAGACACAAAGACACAAAGGCACAAAGACACAAAGCCATACCAGAACCCATTTTCGATTTGAGGGACTTTGTGCCTTTGTGTCTTTGTGCCTTTGTGCCTTTGTGTAAAAAAAACTTTGCCGCAGGCAAAGCAAAATCCGCGTCGTCCGCGTCGTCCGCGCTGCTATTCATGTCGCTTTTGAATAAAAAAATTAGCGCATCGCCCCTGTCCCAATAGAAACCAATTTCTTCCTTTCCCGCAACACAAAACCTCGCCCCACCCCCACTTTCCACCCATTTTTCCCCAATGACACTTCGTAAGAAAACACCCTATAAAAATCTATCTACCAATAACTTACAATCAAAAACCTAAAATTACTGCTTCGTAACACTCCCCAAATTTTAATTCGTTGGAAAACAAATCCAAGCTTACCTTTGAATAACGCATGATTTAAGCCGCAATCCGCTTTTTGACTGCCGCCACAAAGGCACTAAGACAACAAGAGCACAATCATCATCCTTTGCGTCTTAGTGCCTTTGTGGCCTCTGGATAAAAGCATTGCCAGATTTCAACGAAAACACGGACATGGAATTGAACAAGTACAGCAAGATCATTACGCAAGACAGCTCACTACCCGGCGCACAAGCCATGTTGTATGGCATTGGTCTGTCAGAGGAGGATTTGAAGAAGGCCCAGGTTGGCATCGTCAGTACGGGCTGGGAAGGCAACCCCTGTAACATGCACCTGAACGGTTTGGCCGATCTAGTCAAACAAGGGGTGTTGGAAAGTGACCTCGTGGGTTTGATTTTCCATACCATCGGGGTCAGCGACGGGATTTCCAACGGCACCTCCGGGATGCGGTATTCCCTGCCTTCCCGCGACATCATTGCCGATTCGATTGAAACCGTAGCGGGTGCCCAGTTTTACGATGCCATTGTCCCCGTTGTGGGTTGTGATAAAAACATGCCTGGTGCCATGATGGCCCTGGGCCGCCTGAATCGCCCTTCGATTCTGGTGTATGGTGGTACGATCAGTTCCGGCCACCACAACGGCCGCAAACTCGACATCATTTCTGCTTTTGAAGCTTACGGCCAGTCCGTAGCCGGAAAACTGGATGACGACGAGTACAAAAAAATCGTACAAAACTCCTGCCCAGGCTCCGGTGCCTGCGGTGGCATGTATACGGCTAATACCATGTCTTCGGCCATTGAGGCCCTGGGCATGTCTTTGCCTTTCAACTCTTCCATCCCGGCCAATCACCCCGAGAAATTGAATGATTGTCACCGGGTAGGAAAAGCCATCCTGAATGTATTGGCAAAAGACCTGAAACCCCGCGAAATCATGACCCGCGAAGCATTTGAAAATGCCATCCGTGTCATCATTGTGCTCGGTGGTTCTACCAATGCGGTGCTACACCTCATTGCCATGGCCAAATCGGTGGGGGTAAAACTGAGCATCAACGATTTCCAGACCATGAGCGACAAAACGCCGCTGCTGGCCGACCTCAAACCTTCCGGCAAATACGCCATGGAAGACTTGTACGGCGTAGGTGGGGTGCCTGGCGTAATGAAAATGATGTTGGCGGAAGGCCTGCTGCACGGCGAATGTATGACCGTAACGGGCAAAACCGTAGCGGAAAACCTCTCCGAAATAGCCGGACTCACGCCTGAGCAAACCATCATCAAACCGATTAGCGAGCCGATTAAAGAGTCGGGTCACATTCAGATTTTGTTCGGAAACCTCGCTACCGAAGGGGCTGTAGCCAAAATCACGGGTAAGGAAGGTGAGTACTTCCGTGGCCCTGCGCACGTTTTTGATTCAGAAGAAGCATTAAATGCTGCCATTGCCGCTAAACAATTGAAGGCGGGTGAGGTTATAGTTATCCGTTACTGCGGTCCACGTGGCGCACCGGGTATGCCCGAAATGCTCAAACCAACTTCCGCCATCATGGGTGAAGGCTTGGGCGACAAGGTAGCCTTGATCACCGATGGCCGTTTCTCCGGTGGTACCCACGGCTTTGTCGTTGGTCACATCACCCCCGAAGCAGAGCGTGGTGGCAACATCGCGCTTGTCCGCAATGGCGACGAAATTAGCATCGACGCTGGGAACAACACGCTCATTTTGCACGTTGATGACGACGAATTGGTCATCCGCCGTGCCGAGTGGATTGCCCCACAACCGAAAGTAACTTTTGGAATCCTAGCCAAATATCGACACATGGTCTCATCTGCCAGTGAGGGATGTGTTACAGATCAATTTTAACTTTGGTTGAGGAAGGTTGAGAAAGGTTGAGAAGGTTGAGGCTACCGCGAGCGACTTGGACAAGGACATTGTCAAAATTGCTCGCGGTAGCCTCAACCTTCTCAACCTCCCTAAACCTCCCTCAACTTTCAAACAGTCCATGTATGGAAAGTTCGCAGGCGACAACCACTTTAGAGCCACAGGCCGCTACCACTGCAACTAAAATTTCAGGCGCAGAAGCGGTACTCCGTTGCTTTTTAGAAGAAGGAGTAGATACTATTTTTGGTTACCCCGGCGGCGCGATTATGCCCATTTACGATGCCCTGTACGATTACCAGGATCGACTGCGGCACATCCTGCCCCGCCACGAGCAGGGAGCGGTGCACGCTGCCGAAGGTTATGCCCGTGCTACCCGCAAAATCGGGGTCGCCATGGCAACCTCTGGCCCAGGTGCGATGAACTTGGTCACAGGTCTTGCCGATGCTTTATTGGATTCTACCCCCATCGTCTGCGTCACCGGTCAAGTCTTTTTTCACCTGTTGGGAACCGATGCTTTCCAGGAAACCGATGTGATCAATACCACCATGCCGGTTACCAAATGGAATGTACAGGTCACCCGCGCTGATCAGATTCCGGCTGCGATGGCCAAGGCCTTCCACATTGCGAACACCGGCCGTCCGGGTCCCGTTTTGGTCGACATCACCAAAAATGCACAGAACGAGCTCATGGAGTTCTCGTACGAGCGCAAACCCGTCATTCGCAGCTACCATCCTGCTTCCAAGCCAGATGCCGAAGCACTACGGAATGCCGCCGAGTTGATCAACAATGCCCAGAAGCCAATGATTTTGGCGGGACATGGCATCCAGATTGCCCATGCGCAAGAGGAATTCAAAGCCTTTGTAGAAAAAACAGGGATTCCGCTGGCCTGCACCATCCACGGTTTGTCCAGTATCCCCAACGAGCATCCCTTGCACATGGGCATGTTGGGCATGCACGGCAATTATGGGGCCAACATCAAACAAAACGAATGTGATGTGCTCATTGCCATCGGCATGCGTTTTGATGACCGCGTAACCGGCCGCCTCGACAAATACGCCAAACAGGCCAAGGTCATCCACATCGAGATCGATCCTTCGGAAATCCATAAAAATGTCCACGCTCATGTGCCCATTTTGGCCGACGCCAAACAGGCATTGAAGGGTCTGCTGCCTTTGGTAGTGGAAAAATCTTACCCTGAATGGGTTGCAGAGTTCCATGCCTGCGACGACATCGAATACAGCAAAGTCATTCACCGCGACATGCAGCCTTCTCCCGAAGGGGAAATCCGCATGGGCATGGTCGTCAACGAGGTATCGGAACAAACCAAGGGTATGGCCATTGTCGCTACCGACGTGGGCCAACACCAAATGGTGGCTGCCCGCTACTACAAATTCAAGGGTACCAATCAGTGGGTGTCTTCGGGTGGTGCAGGTACGATGGGTTATGGCTTACCAGCCGCCATGGGTGCCAAGATGGCTGACCCTGAACGCGAAACCGTCGTCTTCATCGGCGATGGTGGCTTCCAAATGACCTTGCAAGAATTGGGTACTTGTGCCCAGTGGCACATCGGCGTGAAAATCGTGATCCTCGACAACAACTTCCTGGGCATGGTGCGCCAATGGCAGGAGCTGTTCCACGAGCGCCGCTATTCTTCGGTAGAATTGGTCAATCCCAATTTTGTCAAAATTGCCGAAGGCTTTGGTGTTGTCGGAAAGCATATCACCAAACCAGAAGAACTAAAAGATGCCATTGCCGAGATGTTGGCCCACGATGGACCTTATCTTTTGCACGTGAGTGTGGAAAAAGAGGCAAATATTTTCCCAATGGTACAGGCGGGTTGTGCAGTGGATGAGATTGTGTTAGAATAAAAAAAGGTTCCAGGGTTCCAGGTTCCAAAGTTCCAGGGTTCGAAGCCCACCCCTGGAACTTTGGA
>JAIXOO010000236.1 GCA_027486765.1 Saprospiraceae bacterium | reverse complement strand
GTCCGTTTCTGGACCAAACTCAAAAAAATCACCACCAAATGGACCGCCTCTGCCTCCCAAAACTGGATGAGCTAGAAGAAAGAGTGTGGGTGTGAAGTGTGATGGTGTGAGTGTGTTGGCCTTCCACCGCCCGATGATTACCAGCCAACCCACGGATTTATCCGTGGGAGGCCACCCTACAAACCCAACCCACGAATTTATTCGTGTAAGAAAAACAAACTAGATGAAAGCAGCCACCTACCACGGCAAAGAAGACCTCCGCGTCGAAAACATCGCCGCACCCAGCCTCTCCGAAGGCGAAATCCTCCTCGAAATCGAGGCTTGCAGCGTCTGTGGCACCGACCTGCGAACCTACCGCAATGGCGATAAAAAAATCACCCCGCCCCGGGTTTTAGGCCACGAGTTTTGTGGCAGAGTCATCGAATCCCGCAACCCAAGTGCCAATGTCCATGTTGGCGACCGGGTAGTCATGTACATCGTACTCTCCTGTGGCGAGTGCAAATATTGCCGCGCCGGGCGCGAAAACCTCTGCATCAGCCGGACTACCATGTCCTACCACTACGATGGCGCCTTTGCGCCTTATGTGAAGGTGCCAGCGCGGGCAGTGCAGCGGGGCAGCCTTTTCAAAGTCACCACCGACCAAAGCTCCCAACAAATGAGCCTCGCCGAACCATTGGGCTGTGTGACCAACGCCCACACCCATCTGGGCATCGGATTGCAAGATCGAGTTGCGGTTATCGGCGCAGGCCCGATTGGGGCCATGCACGCGGTGTTGGCCCGTCTTCAGGGTGCCCAATCGGTGCATCTGTTCGACATCAACCAAAAGCGCCTGGACATGATGACCCGTTTTGACATTGATGGCACCGTTTTAAGCAATCAGGATGGCGCTCATTTGGCCGAGGCTTTGGAACTTACCGGAGGGGAAGGTTTTGACGTGGTTATTGTTGCGGTGAGCAGCGCTTTTGCCCAGGCCGATGCTTTAGAAATTGCTGGGAAGGGTGCCCGGGTAGAATTTTTTGGTGGCTTACCCAAATCTAATCCCACCGCCCTGTTGAATACCAATCACTTGCATTACAAAGAATTAATGGTCAGCGGTTCCTATTCTGAAAAGATCAGTGACTTTCGGACGGCTTATCACTTGATTCAGAGCGGACGTTTTCCAGCAGATCGCTTCATTACCCACGAATTGCCCCTGGAACGCATCCACGAAGCTTTTACCATGATGGAATCCGGCGAAGCCCTCAAAGTCTGCATCAATCCTCAATTGTAAATCCATGAACCAAAGTACAATCGATTCTTTAGTAGGCAAAGAATGGGGACTTTTTATCGATGGCCAGCTTGTGCCCGCCTCCAATGATGAATTGAACCCTGTTTATTCTCCCGCTAATGGCAAACTGATTGCCCAGGTCGCGGTCGCCAGCTCCGGCGATGTAAATACCGCTGTACAAAGTGCTAAACAGGCGTTCAAAAACTGGTCCGCACTGCCTGCCCAGGAGCGAGAAAAAATCATGCGCCAGGCCAGCGCTTACGTGCGCACCCAGGCGGATCGCATTGGTGCCTTGATGGCTTTGGAACAAGGCAAACCCTTTGCCCAAAGTCGTAGTGAGGTCACTTCCTCTTGCGATTTATTGGATTATTATGCTGCTGAGGCAGTGCGCGTGGAAGGTTATGTCAACCCTACTGAAAAAAGCAATTTGTATTCCTGGGTGACTTATCAACCCGTTGGCGTATGTGGTTTGATTACACCCTGGAATTACCCGGTCAGTTTGTTGAGTTGGAAGTTGGGGCCAGCCTTGGCAACGGGCTGTACGGTTGTAGTGAAACCCACGGAGGTAACTCCACTATCACCCTTGGCCTTTTGCCAGGCTTTGACGGAGGGTGGAATCCCGGCAGGAGTCATTAATGTCATCACAGGTGGGGCGCAGGTGGGTGCTGTTTTGATAGAAAATCCTGATGTGGCCAAAATTGCCATGACGGGCTCTACCGAAACCGGGAAAAAAATCATGCAGGCGGTGGCTCGCCAACTCAAAAAAGTCTCCCTGGAATTGGGCGGGCATTGTCCAGCGATCGTTTGTGCAGACGCAGACTTGGATCTTGCTGCAGAAATCATTGCCTACAAGGGCTTCCGCAACATGGGGCAGTCTTGCAGCAGCATCAATCGGGTGTATGCCCATCACTCCATTCACGACGAGTTATTGGAAAAAATTTGTGCTAAAGCTCGAAAATTTAGCATTGGTGATGGTATCAGCGAACCCAATTGCGACCTTGGCCCGATGACCACTGCGGCAACGCTCGAAAAAGTGGAACTGCATGTTGCTGATGCCTTGGCTAAGGGTGCAGTATTGCATGAAGGTGGTAAAAAGCCTGAAGGAGAACAATATCAAGATGGATACTATTACACGCCTACGGTGTTGAGTAGGGTCAATCCATCCATGTTGATGATGCAAGAAGAAACTTTTGGCCCTGTGGTACCCTTGGATACCTTTGATGCCCTGGATGAAGCCGTCAATAAAGCCAACGACAGCGCCTACGGCCTTTGTGCTTACCTGTTTACCCGCGACTTTGCCACTACGATGAAAGTGAGCCAATCCCTTGAATCTGGCACAGTCTGCGTCAACAATGGCGCGGTCAATACGCCATATGCGCCTTACGAAGGGTGGAAAGACAGTGGCTTCGGCTCGGAGCTTTCCCGTAAGGCCGTTTTCGAGTACCTGAAAACCAAACACGTCAAAGTAGCTTTTTAAAAGGTTCTAGGGTTCCAGGTTCCAAAGTTCCATGGTTGGGTTACCGAACTTTGGAACCCTGGAACCCTGGAACCTAGGAACCCTAGAACTTTGCAACCCTGGAACCCTGGAACTTTGCAACCCTGGAACTTTGGAACCTATGAACCCTGGAACCTAGGAACGCCCCGGAACCTCAAAAACAGAGACATGCTCCTCACACCCACCCAATCCCGGCAATTGCTCAACCACGCCTTTGAGCAGCAATACGCCATTCTGGCCATCAACGCCGATAGCCATGCAGCAGTGACCGACTGCCTGGAAGCCGCACGCCTGGCGGACGCACCGGTGATCATCGAAACCAGCCTTTGGCAGATCAAAGGGCATAGTTACGGTTTTGGTGATCCCATCCTCGGGGTGGCCCGCTATCTGGCCGATTTGATGGTTCTGGCCAACAGTGAACGATATCAACACATTCCGGTCATTTACCATACCGACCACATCAAAGGGCCGGAGACCATTGGCATCCTCCAGGCTGCCATTCAAGGCATCGAGGTGGGGCTGCATGGTCAAAATTGGAAACTCTGTGCTTCGACCATCTCGCTGGATGCTTCAGACATGAGTGAGGAGCAGAACATCCGACACATGCTGCAATTGTGCCAACTCGCCGAGGAAGCAGGCGTAGATGTGACCCTGGAAATGGAATCCGC
>JAIXOO010000079.1 GCA_027486765.1 Saprospiraceae bacterium | reverse complement strand
GCTTTTCATATATTGGTTCTAGTTTTGCCCATTGGATATCTGTTAAGTCCATCTTTTTGGACCTAAATATCTCATTTATCAACCATTATGTCAACTCTGAGTTTTGAGATACGCTCTACCCAATTCACAAGAAGATTTTAACCGTCCCTGATTTTTTTTATATGTTTTGAGAAGGGCCCCACTGGAAAGAGAAAATAGGTATATGACACTTGTTGATTCTGCAACCAAATATTTATTATCTGGACTAATGTGAATTTTCTCTAATATGCCTCTCTCTGTAAAATATTTGCAATCATCCAAATCGTTTTCAAAAAGATAAATATTGAAATTATTTTCACGTGTATGCCCAAATGCAGTAATTTTTCCGTCTAAGCTGGTTTTAGCTAATTGGAGCCCTGGCAAGGGAAAGGTATTAAAATGCATTTTCTCCCAGTCTATGATTTTGATGCCCCTCACATCATTAAAAAAAAATTGTGTCTTTTTATGGTTATAACCCAGAGGAGTAGATGTAATACTAGGTTGTACAAATAATTTTGGCTGCCCAATAAAATGTGTTGCGTAGAATAAAAATACGCAAAATACTGAAAACGGCTTCATCTCGTGTTTTATTTGATAGAGTGAACACCAATTCCCGAATTGAGCAAATAAACTATTCGTTTGGGGTCATTGGGGAAAAATGCAGAAATTCCTTGGCCTTGTATTGATTCTATTTCCTGAAAGGTCTCTCCATCAATTATGGAAATAAAGAATGGAGGAGATTTAGACGCATCCATCTTACTTAATGCGAAATTGTTCCCAACAAGATTAAAATTTAGGGAAAAAAACCCTGGACCAGTGGGGATTGTCTTAACTTGTTTTCCTGTTTCAACTTCCCAAAAACTCACTTGCTTTCTTACTCCTTTATCGCTCATTAATTGGATTATACTAAGTAATAACTTTCCACTAGGTGTAAATTCTAAACGCTCAACGCTCAGGTATTCTTTCGGATCTGCATTATTATTTAACTTTATCAAACTCTTTAGTCTGTTATTTTTAAAATCGAATATATGTACTATTGACTTACTATCCATGACTGCAATAGTTTCTTGATTTGGTTGTATAGCTATTGTATTGTTGGGTGTAAACCCGCGCTTATCTTCGAGATTATAACTAAATGAAGAGGTTTTGTATTCATCTTGGAAAAGAGGAGGCAATTCTGTTACCTCTCCCGTGAGATAGTTTAGCAAAGATAGATCTCCATTAACTCCGGAGATGATTAAATTTGTACTTCCAGGTACAAAACGAATTCGTTTAATTTCTGAAGGTGTACTTATTGATAATTCTTTCGTTTCTCCGGTTTTACTTGAATACAAGACTATTATATCATCAAAGAGGTCATGTTTAATATCGGCAGGTATAAACAAAGGTCGAATAGTAGCCTCTTTGATGACAGCGATGTGTTCGCCGCTTTGTGTAACATCAAAAAAATCGGGCGCGGCAAAAAATTCAATCATCGATTTTTCAACCTTAGGGTTCCAAACTGCTAGACCGACACTGTGACTTAAAAATATTCTTTGACCATTAGGGGTGAAAAATAACTTACTTGAAGTTCCTAACCCCATGGCTACCACTGCACTCATATCAGTTTGGTCTTGATCTAATTTAACCTGATCCCGTTTCAACGTCATCACCTTCTTCCTTGCCCCCAAGTCCCATAATGCCACCTCCGAAGACTCCCCTTCTATTGCCACGGTTCTTCCATCGGGACTAACCGCTATCGATTTAAGTACAGTATTCCCTGTTTTGAAAAGTGGAGTTGTCTGGCTATATCCGTAAATGGAAACCAACAAAGCCATAAAAATGAATCCCTGCTTCATGATCTAATTATTTGCTTGTTTAATTCAATTGCTTGAGTAATCGATGCAATTCCATCTCCCCTGTACGACCATACAGTTCTTTTAAATAGGCATCTACCTTAGCGTATTTTTCTTGGTAGGATTGCTGCACAACACTCCCCAAAACCAATTTCAGCTCTTCTTGTAAATCTACAGCTTTAGCCTCAAAGATAAAAATCGGCTGTTTTAAATCAGGATAGGCTACCGATTCCTCCGTTTTGGCGTTGCGGTAATAGAGATGATAGTTTTGGAGTACTTCCGCCCGATCAATCGGCGCTCCATCCACTTTATACAATTCCTTCGCATCAATCATCAAGGTATCTCCCCGGCAGCCTAGTTTTTTAGCAATTTTTTGCCCCTTCCAGCTATACTCCAGATAGAAAAATCGCTCCTCATTCATGGGGAAAGCGGCATTGCCCAACACCAGACTAAACTTTCCATCAATCAACAACAGACTATCGTTTTCAACGAAATATTGCCGGAGTTGTAAATCATTCAAGATTCGGCCTGGTCTGGTGCTAACGCCAAAAGTTAAAATCTTTGTCCTGTATTGTTGCAAAGTTTGCTGGGGGAGCAAAAGATAGGCTCCCCCTTTTTCATCGATGACGACCACCATATCCTGTAAAGAACCGAAACGCAAGGGCTCGTTGCGCTGAATTTTTTGATTGCGCTGCAGAGGCTCTTTTTTAGTGGCTAAACTTACTTTTCCAAAAACCTTTACAACCCTATAGCTTGTTGGTGAATCTTGCCCAATTAGAGCAGGACTCACCAACAAAAACAGCACAAGTAGGGCCCAAAGGCTTTGGAAACCAACGTGTATGGGTATTTTTCTACCAGATTTTCCAGTCATTTCCAAGGTTTTCAGTGCGATAAACGGGTTTTTGTACACCCCTGGTAAGGTTCTCCACCTTTTTCCCAAGGTATTGTTGCAATTCATTGACAGTAATTTTTCCATCAAAGGCTGGCGTATCGGCCTTTTTATCTCTCAAGCCTTCGAGCAGCGCTTGGGTAAACACACTGACCTTACCAGTCCCTCCATCAATGGCCAGATCCACTCCCCGGGCACTTCCGATAATGGTTGCCCCCGAACCTTTGCGAACATCAACAAAAAGGTCTTTCATCAGATCAAATGATGCACTGATACCGATGCTGTTCCATTGTGACGAGCGGAAACCCTTCCGGAAAGTGAGCGAGCTATTGGCCTTGGTTGCATTGCTCAATTCTTTTACCTCGGTTGTATCCAGCTCTCCCGCATGGCAAGCATCCAAAAACGCGATGCGTTGACGCGCTTTGACTCCTTCAAACATCAGTTCAAGTTCCCGATAGGGTAGTGCAGTTGCTGCCGGGTTCTTGAAATCGGTATCATAGGTCGCCAGGTAATAGTTGTATTTTGCATCCAGGATACCATGACTGGCAACGGCGATAATCACCTGGTCGTTGACGGTGGATTTTTGCAGTTGGGTTTTGACTTGCCGAAACTTATCCCGGGTAAAGTCTTTGTCGTAAAGGGTAATTGGAATGATTTGCCCATATTCCTTGCTTTTTGTTCCAAATAGAGCAGCAATGGCTTTCAGGTCATTGATGGGACTGCCCAGGTTCATGGAGCTGTCCTGGAAGGCCGCCACCCCAGCCAGTACCAGGTATAAGTTGGGTTTAACCTCGGGTGCGGTACAAACCACGTTTGCGGTCTCGCGCAAGGATTCAACGCCGTTTACATTAAAGACAGACACCTGAATGGTGTTGCCTTTGGGGGTCAGTTCTATTTCATGCTTGCCTTCATAGGTCTTTTTATTGAACTTCTTGAGGTCAATCCCTTTTGTCCCGAATACGGGAACCCCGTTTACGTAGATTTGTAAACGATCCAGGTTGTACAACTCATCTTTGGCTTTGATGTTGAGCGAGATTTTGTTCGTTGCCGCAGAGGCGGAAACAGCGCCAAGGCTTGCTTCTGGTAAATGTACATCTGAAGATAATGCCGCTTCATCGAAGCCCAAATTTTCAAGTCGTTTGGTGTAGGCCTGGTTGTAGGCTTTGATCAGCGCTTCATTTGGGTTGGTATCTCCACTTTGATAGGCTTTTCCAAACTTTTCCAAAAGGCTATCCGGGCGATTGAACATCACGTCAAATTGTTCAAATGGATAAGCCCTGCGGCCTTTGGCAAAGGCAATTGCTTTTGAATTGCGGCGGGATGCCGTGTAATATCCATTGGGCAAAATGACAATGTAGTCGTTGGTGCCTTTGATGGCAATAAAGCTGTACAGCTCTTGACCCGTTTCAAAATCAAATGCCTTGATTTGGCGATCCCAGCCACTGCTGAATAAAACTTTTCCATTGGGACTAAAGCTGAGTTTGCCACTGTGACCAGCCAAAATCTTCACTACCTTTCCAGTAGTCGCGTCCCATACTTTGATGACATTGGCGCTTCGACTACTGGCCGCCACTATATTCTCACGAAAAACCAAACCTTCATTGAATCCTTCGCTTTCATCCAGCCAAATCTCGTCGCATTGTTTTTTGTCAGTGCACTGAATAAAGATGCCTTTTTTAATTTTTGATTCAGTATCGTCTTTACGCGGGAACGACGGCTTGATCGTGGTTTTGTAACTTGCTAGCCTTTGGAAATCGTTGCTAAAGGCAGAGATACTTTTCAGGTTAAACTGACGCTTGAAGTTGTTGATGGTACTCGTTAACAAATAGGTTGAGTCTTTTTTTGTGGCTAGTGTGTCACCTTTTCGGCCCCCTAAAACGTACTTTTGCCAAGCCATTAAATAGAAGTCTTGTATTTCTCCTAACTGTTTTGCTTCCTGAGCTGGAGCAGGTTTATCTGGTTTATTTGGTTTTGGATTTTTCTTGTCTTTGTTAGGGCTGTCTTGCTTCGTTTGACTGGTTTGTTTTGTTTGATAGGTTGCTTCCAAGTCTACAACTTTAACCGAATAGTAGTTGTTTATCCATATTGCCGCATATTGGCCATCGGCACTGTAAGAGACATCATAGCCTCCTTTAAACTGGAGCAAGTCGCGAACTAAATTGATATCGGTTCTATCGTTAATACGGCGTGCAGAATTTAGAAAGCCACTTCCAAAATTTGATGAAGTATTTGCCCCGCTTTGTGTGGTATTAGTTTTTTTTGGTGGAAAAGGATTTTTTATTATACCTTCAAGTGCTTTTACTGGATTTTTGATTATGTCTTTTCCTGTACCAAGTGCATTTTGTCCTTTGTTGATTGTTGCCGTCGCCATATCAATATATTTAGTAGGATTTCTTAGCACCTTACCTAGAATGCTCTGATTAAACGGTGGCCCTATAAAGGCAACGGGTTCTTTGGCATCTCTGATGTTTATATCCCAAAATCCAACCCGATCATCTTCCCCACAGCTCACCAGAAATCTACCTTTAGGGTCAAATGAAAGGTGTACAATCAGCAATTCATGAAGGTCATTGGTGTAGATTTGCTTTCCAGTCTCTCTGTCCCACACGATGATCTTATTTCTGGTACTAGCGGCTACGTACCTGTTGTCATGACTAAAACAAGCATTTTGTAATCGTTCCGTACTGTCATCCAAATATTGCTTTTCATTGAGTTCGGCATGATGAATGGCGGCTAGGTTTCCTCCCTCTTGCAGAAAGTAGTAGCTGCGATCAGGGCTAAAGGTGATCGAATCATAGGAGATGAAGGTGTCTCTAACAAAGGCAGAGGGTACTTTCCCGGTGGCTAAATCGATGGCCCGGTATCCTTGATCAATGTCATAGGTATAAGGGAATAGGTACAATGAACTGCTGATTTTTATAAATTCCCTCATGTCAATTTTTTTGCTGCCCACATTTTGCACATCAATGTTCAATAATGGAATGTCAGCACCTATACTTTTGACTTTTTGACCTGTCGAGATGTCCCAAACCGCAATGTTCTCAGCATCAATGTACTTAGAAGCAATGATCACCCCTTTGCTATCCGGGGTGAAAATAACTTTGGGTTTAGGGATTGGAGCAGAATAAAAAATCGATTCTTTTGCTGGTTTGGGTTGGTCTATTTTGATCTTATTTATCGCTTTCCCTGTAGCCAAATCCCAGATATAAACCCAGCCTTTTTGATGCGATGTCGCAATTTTAGTATTGTCTGGGCTAAGCACCAAAGAACTGATCCCTATGGTATCTATTTTAAAGTATATCTGGCCATTACTAGGATTACTGATTATGATGGTCCCATTTTCGGCGAAACTTTTGGCTTGTTCTTTAAGCGCAATGGGGAGGAGGTAAAATGGCAGAAAAACTGCGCCACTGTCTTGAGTAATGCCTTGCTCATTGTCTAAATAGGTGGAGTCTTTTTTTAATTTTTCTTCCAATTCCCTGGCCAGCCGATTTTGAATAGAGTCTAGTTTTTCTGCCACAGAATACCCGGAAATTAAGTACTTGGTATCTTGAGTCACAAGGCTGGCAAAGTCTCGATAATCTTTAGTGCTGTCTCTCAAAATACGGGCTCTGGCTATGTTTTTAATGTCTCCTCCATCGATGGGTACAATATACCGCCCACTGATCAGTGCCATTCCATCACTCGAAAAATTGAGGTCGTTAGTTGTAAAGTTGAACTTCCGTTTGGTATCATTGAGCAAAAGAGAATGTTTCAACTCAAAGGACCCGATTGCCCTGATCTCGATGCTTTTATCGTAAATGATCCCCACCAAATTCTGAACCGGGTTAAATAGAATGCCTGTGCACAATCCGATGGTCCGTTGCTTTTTAGCGGCTTCCTCTGCTTGTTTGGCATCGTTAATTTCTGTATCCGGTTCGGGTGGTAGAGCGGGATATTGTCGGGTAAAAGATCCATCTTCGACGCTCCTCAAGATGGCATAGCCAGCGTATAAGTAACCAAATGTATTCCCATCTGATGAAAAGCCGAGTTTAGAGATTTTTCCTGTCGGGATAGGCTGCTCAGCAATGGAACGAATTTCCAGGCCAGTTTTTAAGTCCCACAATTTAACAATAATCCCATCCGTGGTCGCCATAAGGCTACCATCTTTGGAGATGACCATTTCGCTTATTTCCGAACCGAGGTGGCCAAATTGAACTACTGGCTTGATCTCTGTTTTTTGGGCCTGCAAGAGCAAAGGCAAGAAGAGGGTTATGAAAAACATTAGATTTTTCATTGCTTTAGTTTATATTTAGTAATTAGATAGTGACTTTTATGGTCAATATATTTGATAGTTAATCAACTATATCAGTGTGTTTTGAATTATAAAAACGTGGAGTCATTTTGAACTCAACGCCAAAGTAATGTCATGGAAAATTTTAATAAATTATGTTTTGTAATATTAGTAAAGATAATTCAAATAATAGGATGCTTTTTAAAAAATATGACCATATTTTTTTCCACTCCCCGCCAACCCACGGATTTATCCGTGGGAGGCCACCCCACCGCCTCACCCCATGACTTTAGTCGTGGGTGGCTGGGCCCAGGGCGCTAAGCCCTGAGCCCAGCGCCAAACAAGCAACAAGCTCCTACCCCCCCTTGCCCCATTCCCAAATTCCCCCTATCTTTACCCCCACGAAACACAAAACCGCCACCTAGGCATCATCTCTCCACGAAGCACAGTCTCCTGTTCCGGTCTCGGAACCCAACTCTTTTTTCATAGCAACGCGCAAAACCCAAGAGACCGATCGCGATCCGCTTTCATCTCTCATCTTTCATCTTTAAAACCGCTTTTGCTATGAAAACCACCCATTTCACATTCCCCCTCATCCTGGCCCTGACCGCCTGCACCGAATCCACCTTTGACCCTGGTCTCAACACCGCCACCGCCGCCCAGGAGCGAACCTACGCCGACTGCAAGGCCCAACTCTACCAAGCACCCCAGCGCATCATCTCCGGCCAAATGGACTGCCCCAACCCCTGCCTCTACACCCACGAAGGCTACATCAACTTTGCCAAAAACGAACTCATGTTCAACTGCCAGAAGTATCCCCTGCACAGCCCCAACCTTACCGTTTGTATCGACTCTACTCGCTCCCACAAGCTCGACGGCTCCCCAAATAAGCAGATCCTGGTCATCACCAAAAACTTCGCTGCCTGGTGCCAGGATGCTGCCTTCCGTTTCTACCAACAGGAAACCAACGCCAAACCCTATTCCATTATGCATATCGAGGAGGGCGATCCTAGCTACGGCAGTGTAGGCTACCTGATTTTTCAGATGGAGGATGCTTTTTGGGAGACCTTCGATCCCGCCAAACCCTTCGTATTTCGCATCACCGCTAAAAAACCACTGAAGTTGCAGGGCCGTCCCACTGGCCAACAGCCCTTGTAAAAACCGGGTAGAGTAGGGGCGTAGCCCCCTAAGATGCCCTAAGATGCCTAAGGTGGTTCAAAAAAACACCCACCCAAGCACTTCAGTGCTTCTTCAGTGTCTTCCGTTTCTCAGGTGGTGAAAATCCTAAGCCCTGCGTCAGCAGGGCCCACTTTTACCTCACTACCTTGCCGCTCTGAATGAGGTAGTGGGGTAATTCGGCTTTTTACGTTTATACTTATAAACTTTTGATTTTTTCTAAGTATAAACGTAAAAAATAAACTAAAAAACTTGTTTGTTATTCAAATCACTTTAACTTTGTTTTGTTTTTAATATAAAGCTATGAAATCTACATTTTCCACCTTTGACGGTCACCCTTGTGACCCTCAAGGCCATTCAGCCCATTTCCTTTGGCTCATCTCTATCTGTCATCTCCACGCCCCCTAAAGCGGCGCAGCTGCCGGATTCGTCATTCGAAAAATTCGTCATTCTCCCCTAGTCCAAGTCGCTGCGGCAGCCACTTTTCACTTTTCACTTTCCCCCCGGTTCAAAGAAACCTCCAAAGCTCCCGCCCTTGCCCCACCGCAAGTCGGAGCTTTGGTCAAGATGCATTGCTATGAATAAGGTTGTTATTGCAGGCGAAGCTCCAGCTTCGCCTTTTTTATTGCGCCCAAAGTCTACATTTTCCACCATTCCCTAAGATGACCCCCTAAGATGCCCTTAGGTGCCTGAGGTAGTTCAAAAAAAAGCCCTGCACCAGCAGGCCAATTCTTTCATTTATTCCCCACCGCCCTGCTACTTACCGTCCCTCGGGTCAGTAGCTTGATGCGAATGGCACCATCACATGTACCTGCGCAACCTTGTACGGTGGGCGATTAACTATGTTGATTTGTACAGCCAGGCCAACTGAAATTGCTGCACTCATGCAGAATGCAAAAAGAGGGACTGAAATATCTTTAGTTTTAACATGTTGCAAGGATTTAGGAATGTGAAAAACGGTAACCGAGTTTGAAGAATATTATACCTCCTGTTTTATAGTTTGTCCAGTACCTGGGTACAGGAGAAAACAAGATTTCGTTACGATATAGAAGGATGGATGGTTCAAAAACCAGTTTACGCCATAACGCTAGTTTATAACCTATTCCAGCTTGAAGGAAGAGCCCATGAGGGTACTCATCAAATAAAGGCCCATTGGGGGCGAAAGAGGATAATTGGGGCTTTAACGTGGCCATAGCCCCTCCTTGAATAAATAAGTTGTGGGCATTGTTTTTTGAAATTAAATGCCCACGAAAAGAGAGCATAGCCATGTCTTGCCTTGATTCTTCTGCATTTAGAGTGTTCCCATACTTAAGTGATGGGAACTGGATCAGAGTACGATCAACTGATTGAAAATCCAAGTTGAGGCTCCAACGTCTATGCCATTGATATTCATAACTAAGCGTGTAATATGCTTTGTCCCACACTGGGATGATGTCAACTTTTAACTCGTGCCAGGGTTGGGCAAACAAGGAACCTAGATTCCATAAACAGGATAAATAAGTTAAGAAGGTTTTAATTTGCATGACCAAGTGATTACAGGCGATAGCCGAATTTTAAGAACAGGATATACTTTCCACCACCCAACTGTGACTGGTCTTGAGGCAAGATTAAATATCGCATTCCCGCGTTAGGTTCAATGATAAGATGCCTCCATAGTAAAAATTTGTACCCAAAATTTAGTCCCATTGAGAGTCCGGCATAACTGTATGAGCGATACAAGTCAAAAACTTTTTCTACTTCTGCATTAATGGTTTTGGCTTGCATAGTGGTGGCACCTTCATAATAAGCGCTGATACCCAGGTATTGACCAATACCCTGGTTTTGGGCACTAAAAAAACGCCGTACCTGCAAGTAATACCCTTGATAAGAGCGTTGAAGATCCTTTACCTCGACACGCTCAGGGGGCGCCGAAGCCTGAGTAGCAGGAAAACTGATGATCTGCTCGGGATCGTTTAAAGCATACCGCTCCCAACTCACTTCCACTCCCCATTTCCCATTGTCAGGAATGTACTCGTAGGCAAAGCTGAGCTTGTGATCGATCAGACCGAGGGGGTCGTATTTGAAGTCGTGGTGGGGCTGGGCATAAAGACATCCTGCCTGTAGCCAGGTAAACCCTAGCATCTGCAAAATCAGTAAGCACCTTTGGTCGTTTCTCCTTTTCATGTGTAGTTGGTTTTCGTGGTTATTTTCGAGGCAGCGAAAGCGTTTTAAGAAATGTGCTTATTTTTAACATGTTGCAAGGATTTAGGAATGTGAAAAACGGTAACCGAGTTTGAAGAATCCGCTACTATCTAGTTTGCGCCTTTGCCAGTATCTTGGTAAAGGACTAAATAATAGCTGATTGCGGTAGATCATGAATGATGGCTCAAAAACCAATTTGCGCCAAAGAGTCATTTTATATCCTATTCCGGCGTGCAGGGCAAGGCCATGTGGATACTCATAAAGAAATGCGCTATAAGAGTAGTGTTGAACAGTCCTTGGCTTAGCAGCAGCCAACGCCCCAATATCTAAAAAGCAACCATGTACTTCGTTCCGACTCATTAAATAACCACGAAGAGATAGCATAGCCATTTCTTGCCGTGTGTTCCCGGCAAGTTGGGAGTGTTGGCCAGTGTAGCTATTTGAAAGCTCATATCCAGTATAATCTATAGCTTGAAAGGTAAAATTGGCACTCCAGTTCTTCTTCCATTGGTATTCGTAACTAAGGGTATATTTTTCTCCGAATGGTGAAAGTAAGTCAATTTTTACTTCATGCCAAGGTTGAGACCAAGCTGCTCCAATTCTCCACAAAAAACAGCAAACGAATAAGATGTATTTCTTTTCCATATTGATGTATTTAGAAACGATAGTCCGCTTTAAGAAAAATAATATATTTCCCACAGCCCAACTGCGAATGGTTCTGAGGCAAGATCAAATATCGCTAATTTGCGGTCTTAGTCTTTTATAGCCTGATTAGTGAAGGAACTGCCACCTAAAATGCATACGTAGGCAAGATATTCATATAGTTGGGTTTTGGTAGTACTTGGATGCGTAAAGTATCCTCTATTACACAAGAACGGGCGTGATTTTTTAGTTGTACTGGATAAATTGTCATTTGGGGTGGCTGCCCCACTCTTGGCATCGCATTACTCCCATCTTACCAATCTTTTCTTCAAGAAGCCTTGCCAGCGGGTCATTACGCTTCCCTGGACGGCCACAAATACCCGATTTTGCTAGCTTAAGTTGATCTATTATTTTCCTGTCTCTCCCTAAGGGTTCAAATAAAAAAGCCCTGCGCCAGCAGGGTCTTTAACTTCCTCCTTCCTTTACCTCACTCCTCGAATCCTCCTAAGGTGACCCCCTAAGATGCCCTTAGGTGCCTGAGGTGGTTCAAAAAAAAAGCCCTGCGCCAGCAGAGCCCCAATTCTTTCATTCCTTCCCCATCGCCCCGCTACTTCCCCTCCACTCGCTGCGCTCCCTCGGGCCAGTAGCTCGGCTCTAGTGCCCCGAGTCAGAGGTACCCAGTATCGACTTCCACAGCTCAAGGATCTTCGCAGCACCAGCACCCTTGCGGCTCGGTAAGCCGCTGCGGTAGCTGGCGCTGCGAAGGGTGCATTAGGCGCAAGGTACCAGATCACTCAGTGTTCTTTATTCGTGCCAACTCAAAAGCTGATGCGAAGGGATTCACCAGCTGTCCCAAGTCTTTTATCCCCAAGCAAAAACATCGCGCTACCGCTGGTACGGTGTCTACCAACCCGTATCAATATACCCGCGTCTTTTATCTCAAATCATTAAACCCAATATCCATGAAATACCTTAGCCTGATTGGCCTATTCGTCTTTTTCCAGCAAATTGCACTTGCCCAAATTGTTTACCCCATCAAGCCCGAAGACGCCAAGCAGATCATTGCACGAAAACTATTGGTGATTACCACTGAGCCAGATCCTAAGCGTATAGCCAAACTCAAAAAGAAAGGGGAGGATAAGGAAGCAGCAGAAATTGAACAGCTCCATACTACTTTTAATGAAGCGCTAAAAGAGACCATTAGTAAAAGATGGACCATTCACTCCTCTGTTACGTTCAAAACAATTGATGAGTTCTGGGAAATGGATAAAAAAGTGCTCAAAGAATACGTGGTCATGATTTTTTATAGTGTGGACCGTAGTTCAGGAGACGAGTACCTGCATTTAGCAACAATACAGCAAGCGTCAGGTAAAAAGAAGCGAGCAATTAATGAGTTTAATGAACTATTTCCCAAGGTAGCATTTGTGGCTGCTGAAAAATTGACTATTCCTGTAAATCCAGATCGGGACTTATATAGTCGGAGATTACCAGAAGTCTGCCCGGGTCCGTTGTCCGTATTTCTTACCTTGCAGTTGATCAACAAACATATCCTGGAATCGGCAAAGCTGGAGAAAAAAATGTCTGAAAAAGATGAGCAAATGGCGATTGTCAATAACCATAAAACGCTGAAAGAATACACCTTATTCATTGGTGAGGAGTGGAAAGAAGCTGATTTGAGCACAGCAAAAATTAAGGCAACCTACCCTTATTCGGTGCAAGTGCTTAATCAATCTGCATTGCTAGATAAGCTCCGATCGGATGAAAAACAAATTGCCGTACACTTCGTTTGGCCAGAGGTGTTCATGAGTAGTGGAGGTGGCACAAGAGTCAGTCCGTTGGCATTAACCTCCTATTACCATTTCATTTTGGATATCCAATCAGGAAATGTTTTGGCTATTTCTAAAAAAACTTCGAGCCCTTCATTGACGGAAAAGGCGTTGAAAGAGTGGGTTGAGTGATGTACTTAAGCGTAGATCTAGATAATTTCTAAAGTGGTGATCGCTTTTATAATAGTTCAGTATTCTATTCACCCGTGCTGCTCTTGTGCTTCCCCTGCATCGACTCATACACGCCAATGGCCAGCTTTGCAAAGCCAGGAAGCTTTCGCGAAACCGAGGATTTTACCGCATCGGCGCTGTCGCTATTCATGATGTTCGCCATATCGGTATAGGACCAATCCAGGTCATCTTTCATGGCTTTAAATCGTTTTTTCCATTCCTGCTCCGCCTTCTCTTCCATGGTTTTTCGGACAAAAGCCCAGGTGTGCTCCGAAAAATGAGGTTTGAGGTTTTGCTCCATGTAAAACAAGAGTGCTTCTGCTTCGGTACAAAATGGATGTTCCTTCCGATAGTTGTGCATTACCGCATTTACCCCAAATTCAAAGGTATCGCCCATGATTTGCGCTTTGCGCTCATTGGGCAACTGGTAGTACCAATTGGCATAAACCAATTCGGCTTCCCTGCTGGAATTGATGAGCTCAAAATAGTCCATAACGATTGATTAATAAACGGTCACACCATAGGTTCAAATAGTCGAAATTGACCTTCGGAACGGTCAAAAGATACTGAATATCGCCCAATTGTTTTTCACTTTTGGATGCTGCATACCACAACAGTTTGCCAATGATCAGGTCTTCAACGGCCGCGATATAGCAGTCAACCCCCAAAAAATCTACTTTTCGCCTGCGCTCAAATGCGGTCCAATTGTAATCGGAATCTTGGTAAAGCATAAAGTCGAGCTTCACCCCCGTTGAAAAATCAATGATGTTGAAGAATTTCAACTGCTTCGCGCTGTCTTTTAAGCCTTGAAGTTGTCCTGCCCATTCCGGGAAATGGGGAATGATTTTGTCAATGTGATGCACATGAATCTGTATGATCAAATCAATATCCAGTGTAAACCGGACGTGGTTGTAGAAACCAACGGCGAATCCACCCACCAGCATGTAGGAGATTTGCTCCTTTTCCAGTACCTGAACGACTTTGTCTAAGGTTTCTACTAACTTATTCATGCTACAAAAGTAAACATATGTTTACTTTTATCAAAATTTTAAAGCAATATTATCTTATCTTATTGCTGTCTGGCGTACTTAATTAATTCTTGGAAACGAGCTTTAGCTTACTATGTTGGAGTAAGACTTGGGCGGCATAACCCACTAGCTCAAGCTGATCTATTTCCCACCATTCCCTAAGGTGACCACCTAAGATGCCCTTAGATGTCTTAGGTGGTTCAAAAAAAATCCCTGCGCCAGCAGGGTCCCATTCTTTCATTCCTTCTCCCTCGCCGAGCTACTTCCCCTCCACTCGCTGCGCTCCCTTGGGCCAGTAGCTCGGCTCTAGTCCTCCGAATCTCAGGCCCCAGTCCGCCTTCCACTGCTCAAGGATCTTCGCAGCACCAGCACCCTCGCGGCTCGGTAAGCCGCTGCGGTAGCTGGCGCTGCGAAGGGTGCTTTAGGCGCAAGGTACCAGATCACTCGGTGTTCTTGATCCGTGCCAACTCAAAAGCTGATGCGAAGGTATTCACCTGCAACCTCCACTGGATAACGTTGTGATGATTCAGGGCTGTCCTTGGTAAGGGAGCTTGTTTAAGTGTGTTTTTTGGAAACTGCGGCCAGTACCACCTCCCGGTTTCTGGCATATTGATGGTAATTGAAATGTTCTTTACCCAATGTCTTTTCCGTAAGGTCCATAGCTTGTTGAAGCAATTCGATAGCTTTGTCGTATTGCTGTAAATCAAAATAAACCGTAGCTAGATTGGACTGTCTAATGCCAATCGTTGGGTGTTGGGGCCCAAGATGCTTTAAATCAGCTTCAAGTGCCTTCTCCATCAATTCTACTGCAAGAGTATATTTCCCCACATTGCAGAACGCTAATGCTAAATTGGACTGACTTACCGCGACTGATGGATGATTTGGGCCAAAATGGCGAAGATCAGCCTCAAGTGCTTTTTCTAACAGGGTTATAGCTCGTTCAATATCGCCTATATCACATAACACTCCCGCCAGATTGGAGTGATTGATCGCAATCGTGGGATGGTCGGGACCAAAATTACGCAGATCCGAGTCCAGCGCTTTTCCCAGGAGTTCAATAGCACGCTCATGTTCACCCAAATCGTTGATTGTCATTGCTAAGTTGGATTGCCGAATTGCAAACAGGGGATGATTCGGGCCAAAGTTACGCAGATCTGCCTCCAATGCACTTTCAAGTAGTTCAGCTGCCCGACCATAATTCCCTAATTCATTTAAAGCCAATGCTAGGTTGGATTGTTGGACAGCAACTTTGGGATGTTCTGGGCCAAAATTGTTTAAATCAGCTTCAAGAGCTTGCTCCAGTATATCAACCGCCCTGACATGGTCCCCTAAATCAATAAGAATTAATGCTAAATTTGACTGGTGTACAGCTATATTTGGGTGCCTTGTACCCAAATTGTGCAAGTCTGTTGCTAATGCTTTTTCTATTAACGCTGCGGCCTTTGCATATTGCCCTAAATTTTGATACACTCCCGCCAGATTGGCCTGATAAATGCTGACCTTCGGGTGGTCTGGCCCGAAGTGGATCAAGGCAATTTCCATTGCTTTCTCCAGGAGTTCCACCGCATGATCATACTCACCCAACTCTTTGAGCACTGTAGCTAAATTGGATTGAACAGTTGCAACGGAGGGATGCGCTGGGCCAAAATGACCAAGGTTACTGGATAAGGCCTTTTCAAAAAATAGCTTTGATCTTTTTAAATCTCCTAATTCTTTTATTACACCTGCCAGATTGGAGTACCGAACGGCGACAATGTGATGTGTTTCACTAAAATGATGAATATCACTCGCCAAAACGGCCTCTAAAAGTTGAGCAGCGCGGGAGTAATTTCCAAAAGACCGCAATACCAATGCCAGATTGTTCCAAAGTAAACTTACTTTTTCAGGCAAATATTTAAGCCCATTGAAATTGGCGGCGACTCCTTCTGCATAAGTTAACCAGGGGAAGTTTTTTGTTACCGGATTTTCAAATTCCTCTTGTGACATTTTAGTGGTCATAGTCTCAAGTAGTTGCGATAATTCCTCCACCCCCGGCTCCCTTTGATACTTCACTACCTCCTGTACCATCCGATGCATCCCCAATCCTTTCCCCAATTTCCCAATCCAGCCTTTATCATTCAACCCATTTACCCCTCGATTCAATGCCAATGGATCTTGTTGCAGAAAGTCGGCCAAAGTCTTCATTTCAATCGGAATCGCCGGCAACACCGCATACTGCTGCATCAGCCACACTTCCTCCTCAGACAATTTGGCCAATTCGAAGGCTTTCATCAAGTGAAAAAAAATGGCACGCTCCTCCCCAGCGTGACGGGTCCAGACGAGTTCTTGCAGGCGAGGGTCATCGAGTTTGCGCTCGTGAAGAATGTCCAGTAGTTCGGGTACTGTGAGCAGGCCATTGAGCCGATTCAGGGTTTTGGCCATCACTTCAATGGTCAGGGTATGGTAATTGATTTCGATGAGCAAATCTTGGACTTCTTCGTCAGTTCCTTCCTGGAAATGCAGGCGAAAAAGGCGAAGTGCATCAACGGGCTGCAGCACCCCCAGTTTCATTTCCCGAAAATCCGGTAGGGGAAGTCTCGACGTCATCAGCACCTGCCAGTTGGCTCCGCTTGGCAATTGCCCTGCAATTTCACTGACCTGATTGCTCACGTCGTCAATGACCAGTAGATTGCGTCCTGGCTGGTTGCGCAGTTTGTTCATCAAACGGGCAAAACGATCTTCGATTTTTTCATTTTCTACAAAAGGCAATTCCAGGTTTTTAGCCAGATCCTCATTGAGGGCAAAGCTCGACATCAAGTCATCACTGCTGTTGATCCAGGCGATGCTGTCGTAGTCATTGCGCAACCATTGCAAGTATCCCGCGGCCAGGGTGGTTTTGCCCATGCCGCCCAGGCCACTTACCAGCACCACTTTGCTGGACTCCTGGAGCAGGGTTTGGAGGCTTTCCAATTCATTTTCTCGACCCAGACAATCGGTCACCAGTTGTAAAGCAGGCAACCGGGTCAGCCCCCGCGGATAGCGGAGCCGCCAGTTCAGTACCTCTTCCTGCCCCGCTTGCACATACAATTGCCAGGGCATTTCATCTAGCTGCTCTTGGTAGGATCCAGTGTCCCGCATAACCTTGTAATGGGGCATTTCTACTTCCCGATACTGACCATACCTGGCTTTCAGCGCGCCTACGGCCAGTTGAAAAGCTCGATGAATGCTTTCCCGCCCGGCAACGGCCCGGTAAAACTGGGCGGCGAAGTAGCTGGCCTCACCGTCGGCAATGCTGCAGGTTGTAGCCAATACCAGAGGAATACCTTGCCGAAAGAAATGCTGAACTTGTGCCTGGGTTTGACAAGCATTCAGAAAAACGAGTTTCAGTTGGGATTGAAGGGCCAATTGATCGGCCAATCCTTCAATAAAGATGGCACTGTCTTCGGCGGCGAGACTACCAGCTTCACCATGCCCACCAAAATGAAATATGTTGACTTGATTGGGATATTTGGCCAGGAGGACGGGAATATCTTCATTGCGGCTTCCCGCTTGTTCCACCAATTGGATGGCCCCTGAATCAGTAGCGGCTTGCAGTGCCCCCTGAATTTGGGTGCGCTCTTCAGCCAGCTCCACCAGGTACGGATGTCGGGGCGATTGGGCAAAGGCAGTAAGGATCACCGGCAGTTGGGGCATGATGTTTCGCTCTTTTGGCTAAATATGCAGAAAAATTTTAGTTCGTGCAAGCCAGAAAGGGGCAATAAGTGCCATTAATGTTGATCAGGCGCTTCCATCCGCTCTTGCACCACCCTTATCGTTTGGGCAATATGGGCATGGTAGGGATGCTCATTGGGAAGCCAGCTCAGCATCCAGCCCCTTGCCAACTCCAACAGTTCCACCGCTTCCGGGTACCGCCCCAGATAATAATATCCGGAGGCCAGGTTCCAGCGGCTTAAGGCTACATTGAGATGTTGGAAGCCAAAATTGGCGAGGTCACTTTCCAGGGCTTGTTCCAGATAAGGAAGGGCCTCGTTGTGCCGTCCCATATCCTGCAATACCAAAGCCAGGTTGGCCCGTTTGGCTGCAAGGGTAGGGTGGTGTTGCTCAAAATGCTCCTCGGCTTTGGATAAGGCTGATTGCAACAATGCCAGCGCTTCCTCTTTTCGTTGGAAAAAGCGATAACTCGTCGCCAGATTATTTTGCAACACTCCCAGTTGTGGGTGCTGTGGTGGATATATTTTTTCAGCCAGCTGGAGCGCCTGTGTCTGCAATTGCAAAGCCAGCTCCTTTTGTTCCGCGGTCTGAAGAATAGCTGCCAGGTTAGACAAGAGGGTGGGTACGATGGGATCAGGGCTTTCACCTTCATTCAGCGCAATCCGTAGGATCGCATTGAGGAGCTGGGCCGCTGTTTCGACCTGGCCTTCTTCTGCGTAGCGCAAAGCGAGGTTGGAGCGGGTGGTCCAAACACTGGGACTGGTTTCACCAAGTAGTCTTTCTTCGGTTTGTAAGGCGCTTTCATATAGTGGAATCGCAGCTGCATTATCCCCTAAATCGCCCAGTACCGCTGCTACATTTCCCTGGCGGGTTGCTAGGTTCAACTCCTCATCTACAGGTGTAGTTAGCATCGCTTTTTGCAGACAAGCCAAAGCTTCCTGATACTGCCCCAACTCCCTAAGCATCGTACCGTAATTGTTCCAAAAACCAGCCAGGGTTGAACTGCCTGGATGATTTTCAAAATAAGCCGCCAGGGTTTTTCCATAGGGAACCCAGGGGAAATTGACCAACACTGGGTTGTTTACGCCTTGTTGACGCAGGCGGGTGGTTAAACTGTTCAGCAAGGGACTGAGGATGGTTTCTGTCGGAGGCCGGTGGTATTTTACCACTTCCTGAATGATGCGATGCATGGTTAAACCCTTCCCTTGTTTACTGATCCACCCTTGATCGTACAAGTTATTGACCTGACGGTTGAGCGACAATGGGGGCTCCTGTACCAAGTCGGCCAAAGTCTTCACCTCTATGGCCATAGAAGGCAACACCGCATATTGCTGCATCAACCAAATCTCTTGCTCAGACAATCGGGCCAACTCAAATGCTTTCATCAAGTGGAAAAAAATGGCCCGCTCCTCTTCAGCATGGCGGGTGTATATCAATTCCTGCAAAGCTGGATCGTCCAGTTGGCGTTCTTTTAGGATCCGGATCAGTTCTGGCACTGAAAGACGCTCCTTTAGCCGATTCAGGGTTTTGGCCATTACCTCTATGCTTAGGGGGTGGTAGTTGACTTCCTGAAGCAGCATTTCTACTGCCTCATCATTTGATCCTTGGTAATGCAGGCGAAACAAAAGCAAAGCATCGCCGGGTCGTAGCGCCCCTAGTTTCATTTCCCGAAACTCAGGCAACACCAGCCGGGAGGTAAGCAAGACTTGCCAGTTTGAGCCTTGGGGCAGGTAAGTTTCCAGGGCTTGAACCTGAGCATTGGCATCGTCAATTACCAAGAGATTATGCCCGGGTAAGTTGCGCAGTTTGTTCATTAATCGGGCAAAACGATCCTCCAGGTTTTCCCCTTCCACCAGGGGCAGCTCAAGGGCAGTAGCAAGCTCTACATTGAGCGAAAAAGCATTCAGGAGCTCATCTCCATTGTGGATCCAGGCAAGGTGATCATATTGCGCATTCATCTCCTGCAGGTAGGCGGCCGCTAAGGTAGTTTTACCCATCCCGCCCATTCCACTTACCAGTACTACTTTACTGGACGATTCCAGCAGGCTACGCAATTCATTCAATTCCTTTTCACGCCCCAAACACTCCGTTTCCAGATCAATCGAAGGCCAGGAGGCCAAAATACGAGGGTAGGGGAGGAACCAGTTCAGTGTTTGCTCCTGGCCTTGCTGTACGTACAATTGCCAGGGAAAGCACTCCTTTATTTCAATTTCGGACCATGCCGTAGAGCTGATTGTCTTCACGCTTGGTACAGGGAGGAATCTATAGTGTTCGTAGCGGGATTTGAGCGCTGCCACTGCCAATTGAAAGGCATTCAGCAGCGTATTCCGTCCGGCAACAGCCCGATAAAACTGGATGGCAAAATTACTGGCTTCCTCCACCGGAATGTGGCCGGAGGTAGCCAAAAGAGCTGGAATACCCTGGCGTAAGAATTCCTTCTTTTGTTCCTGGGTGCAGACACAATTAAGGAACGTTAGCTTGAGATTTGGCAGTGAAATCAACAATGCTGCTATCTTTTCGATCAAACCGGAAGGATCTACCGCCGAGGGTACATCGGAGCGCTCAAGATCACTCAGGTGAAAAAGCAAAAGCTCAGCCGAATGCTTGACCAATTGCTCTAGTAGCTGATCCTTAGCATGGTCCTCGTATTGTTGAACCTGAATTGCCAACGACCCGGATCGGACGGCAGGATCAAAAACAAGGCGTACCTGCTCGGCCTCCCCTGCTGAATTGGGCGCAATTTGGTCAGCGGATTGGGTATAGGTATAAAAGAATAGGGGTGGGATTTTCATGTGGTGCTATGTATTTTTCTTTGGCTCTAAGAGCTCTAAGGCGTGTTACCTGGTGTATCAAACTTATTAATTAACCCGCTAGTCCAAGTGTTCCCCTCCCCAGTCTCTTCAAAATTGAGCAAAAACATCGCGCTACTGCTGGTACGGGTCTCCAGACCTGTACTATTATTTGCACGTCTTCAGGCGTGTGTAACTGAAAGATAATGAGCTATTTGATAGTTGATTTGGTGCCCGCTCCGAGTACACGGGCAATATCCGTTTCATCGCCCAACAAACCTAAGGCATCAGCCTAAATGCCAATACCCAGGCTTACCGCTACGACCAGCCCCGAACCCCATCCTCACCGCTCAGAAATCCTTCTCTTCATCGTAATCGATCAAAAAAGTAGTGATGTATACACCTCGAATTTCTTCCTGACCTTCTTGTACCAGCGCCGGATACCGCAGGTGATTGGGGGCAAAAACCAAATACACCGCAGTCTGGAGTGCCAGGCTTTCGGCATAATACGCCAGTTGCTTTTTGCCCGCCTCAAACTGGGCAAAACCATAGTACTTCTTGCTCTCAAACAAAATCTCTTCTCCTTTGATGTTGAGAATCAAATCACTTTTTCCAAGGCCAGTGTTCGCTTCCCGGTAACTTTTGCCATGAGCTTGTAATAAAAAAGCCGCAATGAAGGTTTCAAAACTGTAAATGAGCCCTGATTCTTTGATGGAGGTATAATTGCCAGCTTCATCTTTTTCGCGGAATACGGCAAAACCTCTTCTTTTGACGTAAGCCTTATACGCATCGATGAGTTTGTCAATCGCCAATTTGCCCGCTTGGGTGAAAAATTCTGGCGCATACAAACTACTGCTAAGCTCTTCTTTTTCGCCGTTGGTATAGGGGTAAAAGGCTTTTTGAAGCCGCTTTTTGTAAAAAGGCACCCAGAATTCAACCATCCCGGCGGCATTCCGACGAATGAGACCGTTGACATGCAGGGCTTTGATCGTCTCGCGATCAATCTCAAAGGGGACTTCGATTTCCCGAAACAGTAGTTTTTCCAAAAAAGTCCGATGCTTTTTGGCCTGCTTCAGGATGTTGGCAAAGTTTTTATCAATGGCCTCATTTAGGTACCAATCTTCTACTTGGAGGTAATCTTCGTAGCTGATGGTGGATTTACCTGGGCTACGGGCTACCAGTTGTTGCGCAAAACCATTGACCAACCCTGGTTGATTCGCGGTAATGCGACGGATTTCTTCAATCACTTTAGGACCAAAGATTTGCCCGGTTTCTGACTCGTGCTGCTGGAGTAGCTGCCCGGTTTCTGTGTCCGTGAAATAAGGAATGTTGAGCGTATCTGCGATGTTGAAAGGGCTGGCATTGTCTTCCATAACCCCCACAATGTTGCTGACACCAACCAAAATGGCACTCTTGAGGGGGTTGCGATCCCGGCTGTGGTATAGACTGCGGATGGCGTGTAAAAATTGCCCCAAGAGGGCTGGGTTGAGCCCTTCAATTTCATCTACGATGAGCACCAATTTTTCAATGGATAAATTGGAAATGAAATTGGTCAGGTCGCCCACGCTATCAATGGGCGTTAAGTTGATGCCAATGGCCCGAAATTCCTGCTCAAGCCGATCAACCAAAGTTTCCAGCGAGGCATTGATCAAATCCTCTACGTTGACTTTGATGACAGCATAACCTTGTTTTTCCAATTCAGCTTTGAGCAGTAAAAAATAGGTGCTCTTGCCCGTCTGACGCGGCGCCCAAATGGTAAAATAACGCTCCTCTTGTACCATCTGGATGCCCTGCTCCACCAATGCTTCGCGCAACAAGGTATAGTGCTTTGCAGGGATGTTGGGCCCAGAGGTATTGAATACACGCATATGGTGATTGCTTTTGCTACAAAGGTAGCGAAAAAATTGCACCGCAACTACCTCCCCTTTCTACTCCATGGATGACTTAAATGTGAATGAAACCCTTCTTAAGATGCCCTTAGGTGCCTGAGGTGGTGAAAACAAAAAAACCTGCGCCAGTAGGGCCCATTCTTTCATTCCTTCCCGGTCGCCCAGCTACTTCCCCTCCACTCGCTGCGCTCCCTCGGGCCAGTAGCTGGGCTCTAGTCCTCCGAGCCTTCGACTTCCACTGCCCAAGGATCTTCGCAGCACCAGCACCCTCGCGGCTCGGTAAGCCGCTGCGGTAGCTGGCGCTGCGAAGGGTGCATTAGGCACAAGGTACCAGCTCACTCGGTGTTCTTGATCCGTGCCAACTCAAAAGCTGATGCGAAGGTATTCACCTATAACTTCCACTGGATAACTCCCCATCTTCAGCTCAATGCCTGCTGCAAACAGCTCCTCCGGCACCCTAAACGCCAATGTCATTGACTTAAGGGTTTCAAGAGGCCCTTCGATAGTTTTTGAAGGTTTGATATTTTCCTTTCAAACGTCGGATCGTTTTGGGCCTTGGGTAGTTTCTTCCGGGCCTAATAGGCTCTAAATGCTTCAAAAATAGCTTTTTCAATTCATCAAAAATAGCACCTGTTTTATTGGACAAAAACAAGGTGACGATACGGGGTTTTAGGAGACCAATTGAAACATTTTGATTTATAGCTAAACGAGTCTCCTTGTCAGCATTAGTCTGTTCTAGTTCTTGAGTGCATTCTGTACAAATCAGGTTGTGGAGGTTGGAGGCAATCACTGTGGCAAAAAAATCTTGATAAATGGCTTGTGGTTTGTGGCCTGAAAACACCTCAACCTGAAGTTTATTCTTAATTTGATCGAATCGAGTTTCATCACCCCAACGGTAATTATAGACTTCTTTGAAGCAAGCGTGCGGGTATTTTCTCAGATTAAGGAGACTGGTAATGAGTATTTCTGGTTCTGCTTGGCCGATGTCAATGCGCAGCAATCGTACCCTTACCCTTGTCTTTGAATCTACTGAATACCCCTTTTGCTGTAGCGCCTTGCAAACCTGGGCAGTGATAGAAAATTCTACAATAGACTGCTTTTTGCCACTGGCTACGAATTTTTTCACCACCTTATTGAAACCTATCTTGCAACGCATTACAAATTGGGCACTTAATTGCAAATGATTGAAGATCAATTCAAAACCTGCGAAGTGTCGATCGTATATACGCAGGTCATGTGGCTTTGAATGGGCTAAAAATGCTTCGGCAAAAACAGCTTCTCCCTCCCAATAAGGTTGTAGTTGTGCTTGAGTACAATAGCCATTGAGCACATCTAGTTCGATACCCGCACGCGCCATGGGGATGATACACTTGTGCTGATTGGTGTGGCTGCCAAACTCTTTTTCCACTTCTACATCCTTAAACAAATAAATGGATGTACCATCGACTGCTTTTAGCAAATGGCCCTTCCAGGTGCATAAGGTTCGAGGATTGGCATAAACTAAATCAATGAGATGTCGATGCCAATCCCGAAAAAACGACCACAACACCCGATATCGTGCCTTGCAAAATGCACTTTTCGTACAGGGGTTTTCTCCTAAGTCCTTAAAGTATTCATTCAATTCGATACTCAATGAGCGTCTCGACTGACTAATCAAAAAAAACACAATTTATTAAAATCTAGGGTCCGCCGACGAGTGAATGCTTGTGCTCGAACAAAATGTTCCTCTCGCTTTTCAAGTGCATTTTGCACAAACAGCTTCATCCCCGATAAAATGTTTTTTACTTTTGTACGCATGGCGAGTGTGTTGATCTTTTTGAATGTTTGACCACCCAAAATTAGGGATTCACACTCGCTTTTTTTCCTTAAGTCAATGACATTGCCCTAAACGCCTCTTCTGTCACAAACTTTCCATTGGCAAACCGCCGAGCCCACTGCTCCTCGCTCACCGTATCGCGAAGCACCAACAACTCAAACCTTCCTTCCTCACCAATCCCTCCCCAGGCCATGCTGGAGCCATAAGGATTGGCTGTTGTACCTACCAAACTAGAGGACGCCTTAATGATCTTACAGATGCCCATACCCCGACAGTCGCGGGAAACAAGCCCGTAAACAACTTCGAGGAGCAGGAAGCCAGGTTTGGGGGGTAGGAGAGTGGGTTTGGTACTCATGGTCATTGGTTTGTGAAATGAGTTGTGAAAAAATGCTTAGCTGAAAGCATTGAGTTTTTTATTGACAGCATCTAGCCAGCTTACTATCCCTGCATAGTCTGGGTGATTCACCCCTAGGCTTTTTTCAACCGTTTGTAACGCTTGTTCCAAAAGTATTTTTGCTTCATCTAATCTATCTACCTGATAATAAACTGCAGCAAGGTTAGACTGGCTCATGGCGACGGTTGGATGGTCCTCGCCAAAGTTGCGCATCGCACTGGCTAGGGCTAACACGAGGAGTTGAGCTGCGCGCGGGTAGTCCCCTAAAGATCTTAGCACCAAGGCCAAATTCGACTGGCTCACTGCGACGTAAGGATGTTCTGGGCCAAAGTTGCGCAGATCAGAATCCAAGGCGAGTTCGAGGAGTTTAGCTGCCTGAGTGTAGTCTCCTAATTTATGCAGTACACTGCCCAAATTCGACTGGCGAATAGCTATGGTAGGATGTTCTGGGCCAAAGTTGCGTATCGCAACATCCAGTGCGCTTTGTAAGAGTTGAGCTGCCCGAATGTAATCGCCTAAATCACTAAGGATAGTGGCCAAATTCGACTGGCTCACTGCGACATTAGGGTGTTCGGGGCCAAAGTTACGCAAATCAGCATTCAGGGCGCTCTGTAGGAGCTGAGCTGCACGAGGGTAGTCTCCTAAAGATCTTAGGACTAAAGCCAAATTCGACTGGCGAACAGCGATGGTAGAATACCCTGGCCCAAAGTTTCGAAGGTCAGAATCGAGGGCGAGTTCGAGGAGTTGAGCTGCTCGAGTATAGTTTCCTATTGCACTAAAGACATTACCTACATTATTTAATAGCATGCTCACTTTTTCCGACAAATCTTCAATTCCAGAAAAATGTGCCGCTACCTTTTCTGCATAAGGCAGCCAGGGGAAATTGTCGGTTACTCGATTCCCGTAGTCTCCTTTTGTCATCTTCCTACTCATGGCCTCCAGCAAAGCATCCAGTTCCTCTGCCCCCGGAGCCTGTTTGTAGAGGACCAGTTCCTGCACCAGTCGATGCACCACATAGCCCTCTTCCTGGCTGCTCAGCCAACCGCGGTCGACCAGGTCAGCCAGTACTTGGTTCAGTTCTTCGGCATCTTGATAGAGCCACTCGGCCAGCATGGCTACTTCCAGCGGCAGGGCAGGCAGTACGGCAAACTGCTGGAGCACCCAAATTTCTTTTTCATTCAAATTGGCCAGTTCATACAGCCCCATCAGGTACTTGAATACTCCTCGTTCCTCGCCGCTGTGCCTGGCCCAAAGTTTTTCCGCCAGTTTGGGGTCATCCAGTTGGCGTTTGCGCAGGGTGTCCAGTAGTTTGGGGATGGAGTGTAGTCCCTTTTTGCGCTGGAGGGTTTTGGCCAGTAACTCAGTAGTCAGGGTGTGGTAGCCAATTTCCTGGAGCAGTTCCATTGCTTCTTCATCACTACCCCCTTGGTAGTACAATCGAAACAGTTCTAGCACTGCCTCCGGCCTGAGCACTTGCAGCTCCATCACCACAAAATCTGGCAAATCCTGTCGGGAGGTCACCAGCACCTTCCAGTTGGGGGCTTTGGGCAATTGCTGGAAAATTTCACGGGCTGCTACTTGCGCTGTGGCGTTGTCAATCACCAACAGATTGGGGCCAGGAATGCCGCGCAGGGCTTGCATGAGCTGGACGAAGCGGCTGGATAGGTCTTCTCCTGCTTGCAGCGGTAGCTCCAGACTCAGGGCCAGACTTTGATCCAGGGCTACGGTATTGATCAGGTCATCTCCCTGGGTGATCCAGGCGAGGTGCTGGTAATTGTCTTGATGAATGGCCACGTAAGCCATGGCCAGGGTGGTTTTTCCAATGCCACCGAGGCCACGTACGAGGGCTACTTTGGAGGATTGGCTGAGTTTTTGGTGTAATTCTGCCAATTCGATTTCTCGCCCTATGCAGTCTGTTTTGGGGTCAAAATTTGTCGGCACGTTGTTGAGCAGAATGGGGAGACTTTTAACCTTGTTGTCTGCCATTTCTAACTTCCACACTAGCACCTCATCCCCCGCGACATACAGCCTCCAGGGCAGTTCCGTCACTTGTTCTTCCCGCAAGCGCAGACCACGCCAATTCAAAATTTCATCCTCATAAGTACCCCCATCTACCAACTTTATCGCCCCCTTGGCCCGCACAAAGGCATCCTCCAGCGTATGCCCTTTGGCCAACGCGGTATAAAACACATCTGCAAACTGCATGGCTTGCCCATCTGCTACTGCGCAGGTGGTGGCAATTACTGCGGGCACCCCGGCCTCAAGGTACTGCACCGCCTGCGCCTGGGTGTTGCAGCCGTTCAGAAACACCAGCTTGAGTTGGGGATGTAGCGACAGGTTTTCGGCCAGGCCCGCTACTTGCCCGCCCGCATCTTTGAAATGCAACTGGCTGCCATCAGCATGGCCACCAAAGTGCAAAATCAAGAGTTCCTGTTGATACTGGGTCAAGGTGCTGACCAGCTGCCCAGTTTTGGCGCTCGACAAGGGGACATGCCGCAAATAGGAGAGGGGCGCCAGAATGTCCAACAAGCGGTCATACTCCTTTTCCAGATGACTCAGGTAAGCTTCATCGTAGCTGTTGGCAAAGGCTGTAAGGATGACTGGCAGTTGGGGCATGGCATCTGGATTTGCTTATTTGTCTTTTCGTTTGCTCAATTTCTGTTCCAGTTCTCGCAAATCATCTTCATCCGCTAATTTAGCGTCATAGGCCTTACGTTGTTGGTCAAATACTTCATAAATTTCCCGCACCCGTTCTTCCATCTCCGCATTGCTAATCTTCCCTGCTCGACTGAGCACTTGTTTGTCATTGAACTCCAGCAGCCGATCTACGTTTTCGCGCCAAAACTGCATGGGAATGTCTTTCCGACTTTTGACCCTCAACTCTGCTGTTTCCAGAAAAATAACCACCAATCGGTTCAAGGTGTCCAATTCGTCTTCACTCAGGTAGTTTTTGGCAATGAATATGTCTTGTTTGCGCACTACTGAACCTTTCCAGGAGGTCAAGGCCATGTTGGGGGCGTCAGCCTTGGCTCTGGATATAATCAATTCCGCCGCGGTTTGCCCGGTTACGGCAAAGAGCAATTTGTTTTGGGTTTCTGCAAAAAACATCTGGGTGGCTTTGTCGCTGGCATCGTAGTCACTGCTCAAAGCAAAGAGGTCCCTTACCTTTTGATAAAAACGCTTCTCCGAGGCTCGAATGTCCCGGATCCGCTCCAGTAACTCATCAAAATAGTCGTGCCGCCCATCCGGGTTTTTCAAACGCTCATCATCCATCACAAAACCCTTCACCATGTATTCCTTGAGGTTGCGATTGGCCCAAATCCGAAACTGGGTCCCCCGCTTACTCCGTACCCGAAAACCAATGGCCAGAATCATGTCAAGCGAATAAAAAGTAACCTTGTATTCCTTGCCATCTGTGGCAGTTGTTAAGTAATCCTTAATAACTGAAATTTGCTCTAATTCCCCTTCTTTCAGAATGTTAGATATGTGCATGCTAATGTTAGAAACAGAGGTGGCAAAAAGTTCAGCGAGTTGACTTTGGTTCATCCACACCATCCCATCCTTGGCCAAAAGGGCTACGGATGCTTTTCCATCTGCGGTTTGATAAATGATGAGGTCGTTTGTTTGTGGATCATCCATTGGCCTGAACTTTTGACTTGGAGTGTTTTGTTAGATACCCCTGATGAACAAATTTAAGTGTAAAATTTAGGAATTAAAAACAATTTGCTTTTCGTGTTATTCTGTGTTTCAAAAAATCTCCCCCCTCCCCGACACACCCGGCACTAGCACGAAAAACCCCCATCAAAAAGGACCAGAGCAAGCTAGCAGGTCCTGTTCATAGCTGCAAGGTCGTACGTCCTCGCTCGCATTTTTTTTCTGGTTTGCTCCGCTAAAGCTACGCACCAGAAAAAAAATGCTCCCTGCGGGCGCTCCACCTTGCATCCATGCCCAGTACCTGCTGCGCATTGCCTGGCCTTTTTTCCGGGGGAGTTTTTCGTACTAGTGCAGTTCCGCAGCAGGCCAGGCATTGTCGGCGGAAAGGCAAAGCGGCGGCTGCGCCACTTTATTATTATGCCTCCGG
>JAIXOO010000252.1 GCA_027486765.1 Saprospiraceae bacterium | reverse complement strand
GAAGGTGGCCTGTTTGCCTGTTTGGTAGAATCAGCACTCACGGGCAATATTGGCTTCGAAGTAGAAACCGACGACAATTTCCGCAAGGATGTGTATCTTTTCAGCGAAAGCCAAAGTCGGATCGTGGTGACCACCACAGCAGAAAAAGAAGATGACCTGGTCAACTACCTCAACACCCATAATGTTCCTTTTACCAGAATCGGTGAGGTGACGGGGAAACGTATCGTGGTAGATGGCGAAGACTACGGCCCGCTGAACGAATGGAAAACCATTTATGACCAAACTTTGGGTCAAAAAATGGAAAATGCTATTTAAAATTAAATGATCAATCGCATGAACCGCTTCATTCAAGTCCTGGCGCTTGCTTTGTTGTCTCTGGGTTTCTGGAGTTGTACACCTAAAGGCACCACCATCGAAGGCACCATCAAGGGAGCCGAAAATTTACAAGTGTTTATTGATGAAGTAGCCATTGGCCGAGCGAGTACCGTTCTGTCCAAAGCTGACATCAATGGCAGTGGAAAATACTCCATCAATTTTCCCGAAGGACTCAAATCCGGGATTTACAACCTGCGCGTAGGTGCCAAACGCATCAATCTGGTGATGACTGGTGCCGAAAAAGTAGTGACCGTGAATGGCGATTTGAATACCTTCCAGGATTATGCCGTGGAAATTGAAGGTTCCAAAGAGAGCAAAATGCTGGCGGATTGTGCCAAGCGCATCATGGAACGCAGCATGTCGGCCAACGACGTAGGCACTTTTGTGGACACGACCAAAAGCCCACTGGTAGGTGCATTTTTGGCCTACTTGTCTTTGGGCAATGCAGGGCCTTATCTTGGCACCCAAAGACGCGCTTTGGAAAAATTGCAACAAGCCGACCCCAACTCGGAAGTTGCTGCGGCTTACAACGAATACCTTACGGTGATCGAAGCGCAATACCTGGCAGAACAAAGCAATCAGGTGGTGCAAATCGGCAAACCTGCCCCAGATATCGACCTGCCAGATCCAAGTGGTAAAAGAATCAAATTGTCTGACCTGAAAGGTAAAGTAGTATTACTGGATTTTTGGGCCAGCTGGTGTGGACCTTGCCGGGGCGAAAATCCGAACGTGGTAGCAGTTTACAACAAATACAAAGACAAAGGATTCACCATCTTCAGTGTGTCACTGGATGGTTTTGACGATCGTCGGACCCAGGGCGCTACTCCTGCCCAAGTCAGTGAAGCACGCCAAAGAGGTAAAGAAGCTTGGGTTCAGGCTATCAAAGCAGATAACCTGACCTGGCCTTACCACGTGAGTGACCTCAAACACTGGGGTGCTGCTCCTGCCGCTATCTACGGGGTACAAGGCATTCCTCGGGCCTTCATGATCAACAAAGAAGGTTTGGTAGTGGCTACAGAAGTGCGTGGCGCGGCCAATATTGAAGCAGAATTGCTGAAGCATTTGTAAGCTGAAAGCTTTTTAAACAATAAAAAAGGCAGCAAGGATTTAGGTTCTTGCTGCCTTTTTTATTATCAGGCTGCCAGATATATTTTTTTGTTCTCTTTAGAAAAAAATCTACCTTCACCTGCACACCAGGAACGGTTTTGAAATAAAGGAACATGTCTGAAAATTATCGTTGGCGCATCATTGCCTTGCTTTTTTTGGCTACGACCATCAACTACGTTGACCGTCAGGTTTTGTCGTTCGTTATGACCGACGATTTTTTCAAAAGAACCATTCTCGGGCTTTCACCTGATACCCTCCTCACCGATGAACACCTCCAGCAATTCCGAATCCAGATGGGCTGGATCGACGCGGCATTCAAGGCCACTTATGCACTGGGCTTTCTAATCGTAGGCTGGGTAATTGACCAAATTGGCACCAAGCGGGGCTTCAGCATCGGGATGTTGATCTGGAGCATTGCCAGTGTATTGTCGACCTTTTGTGTCAGCGCTGGGCAATTCCGATGGGTACGGGCACTGCTGGGGCTCGGCGAATCCTCCAATTTCCCGGCAGCCATGAAGGCCATTTCCAATTGGTTTCCCCGCGCAGAACGCTCCACGGCTACGGGCATCCTCAACGCGGGCTCCAACATGGGGATCATTGTCACAGCGGTGTTGATTCCCTTTTTGGTTGTACAATTCGGATGGCGGGTCTCCTTTTTTGTGTCGGCCATTCTAGGCTTTTTGATGCTCTTGATCTGGCATTTCACCTATTCAGAACCCGCTGAAACGCCCGCCCTCGCTACCAAGGAATACCAATACATCCAGGATCAAAACGAGGGCAATCCTGAACAAAATGCCACTGAACCTGAATTGACCTGGCTGCAATTGTTGGGCTATCGCCAAACCTGGGCCTTTGTTTTTGGCAAAATTTTCGCCGACCCGGTCTGGTTTTTTTACCTGACCTGGCTCCCGGATTTTTTGACCACCAATCAGCAACTAGACCACAAGCTGGATTTGAAAAACTTCGGCGTTCCTTTTCTCATCATTTACCTGGTTTCGGATTTGGGTAGTATTTTTTTTGGTTGGTTGGCCACCCGTTTGATGCAAACGGGCTGGAGTGAAAACGCGGCGCGGAAATTAACCCTGTTGATTTGTGGGAGCTTGGTTTTACCCATCTGGTTTATCCCACAAATCCATAGTTTCAACGTCATCGTGGGCATGTTTGCCCTGGCGATGGCCGCGCATCAGGGTTGGTCGACGAATGTTTATGCCCTTTCCACCACCCTTTTCCCCAAAAAATCGGTTGGTTCAGCCACCGGCTTGGGCGGTTTTTTAGGCGGCAGTGTGAGTATGACGGTAGCTGCAGCAACGGGTTACATCGTAGCTTTTTGGGGGTATCGCCCCATGTTCATTTTTGCTTGTTCCTTCTACCTGCTTGGCTTGTTGATGATGCATTTGACATTGCCTGTCTTCACCAAAATTAAAGCCGCGCCATGAGTTCGGGACAAATGCTTGCGGGTATTTTGGTACAGCCCAAACTGGTTGAACTACAAAGTCGACCTGTTCCGGTGCCGGAAGCAAAGGAAGTACGGCTAACAATGGAATTACTGGGCATCTGTGGGTCGGATGTTTCTTTGTACCTGGGACACCGCTCAAACACCCCATTTCCATTGATCATCGGGCATGAGGGCATTGGGCGGATTGAACAATTGGGAACAAAAGTTAGTGGTTTACAAATAGGTCAACGAGTCGTTATCGAACCCAATTTTCCTTGTGGCCGATGCGCCATGTGTTGGAGTGGCCGCAGCAATATTTGCCTGCACAAACGTATTTTCGGGGTATTGGAGCCCGGTTGTTTTGCTGAATATGCGGTGGTCCCGGCCCAGTTTGTATGGCCTATTTCCGACAACATCAATGACGAAGATGCCGTACTGATAGAACCGCTGGCGGTGGCCCTGCATGCGCTTTACACCGCTCCAGCTCGCCCTGGCGATGTCTTGGCAGTGATTGGGCTGGGTGCGATCGGTTTGTTGCTCACCCAATTGGCTTGCCGCATGGGCTATCGGGTATTGGTATATGATCGGGTTGTTGAAAAAATTGAACTGGCCGTACAATTGGGCGCAATCCCATTTGCACCAGACTGCAGCGAAGCAGACTTGGCAAAAAACTGGCAAAAGGCTGGGGTGAGTACCATTTTTGAATGCGCCGGGGCCGCCCCTGCCTTGACCATGGCCATTGCCGCCGCACCAAGGGGTGCCCAGGTGGTGGTGGTAGGGTTGGCGGATCAAGCCAGTGCCTTGACCGAGTTTACCCTGACCCGCCAAGGCATCCAGGTGCTGAGTTCCATCATTTACCAACATCCTCTGGATTTTCAGCGGAGCATTCGCCTTTTGGAACAAGGTTTTATTCGACCCAGTAAAATTATTTCCGAAAGGACTACCTTTAGCAACTTGCCTGCTGCGCTTGAAAAGGCCAGTAAAGGATTAGACAGCAAAATCATTTTGGCAGTATAACTTACTATTTAACGTAAATTTTGAATTAATTGCCTTGACAATGAATAATGTGCGACTTCTACGAAGTCGTAAAAAACTCATTGCTACTAATGCTACAAATGTACGACTTCTACGAAGTCGATCTGATGACCTCGGAGAGGTCACACATTTGTAGAAAATGGTGGTAATTATGATTTTACGACTTCGTAGAAGTCGCACATTTTGAGTGATTAATTGAAAATTCGCGTTATTCAACCACCTACATTGATCTTTATGAAATCAGGCATTTTTTACGGCTGGCGCATCGTCCTCATCGCGCTGATTGGGCAGTTTTTGAGCGTAGGCTCGCTGCTGGTGTATTGTTTTGGCGTATTTGTCAAACCATTGGCCGAGGCTTTTAAAACCGACCGGGGCTCCATTTCGCTGGCGGTTTCCCTGGTGAGTGTAGGTGTTGCCCTGGGGTCGCCCATCTCCGGGCGTTTGATTGATAAATTGGGTGGAAAAAAAGTCATTTCCTTTGCTTTGATTGGCATGGCGATTTGTTTGTTTGCGCTCTCGCGGGTGCAAGCCCCGATCATTTCTCTCTACATCTGCTATTTTTTGGGTGGCTTCATTGGGTCGGGCAACTCGCCTCTAGCTTACTCGCGGATAGTGGCCAACTGGTTCAATCAAAACCGGGCGCTGGCAATCGGCTTAGGCAATGCGGGCGTAGGTTTGGGGGCTTTGTTGATTCCCTTGTTGGCGCAATTCCTGATTCAATCTGCCGATTGGCGACAGGTGTACATCTTTTTGAGCCTGGCATGTGTGCTGATTGCGCTCCCCATCGTGCATTTTTTCCTAAAAAACAGTCCCGAAGAAATGGGCATGCAGCCCCAGGGGCACATTGAAATTTCTGCGACTGAAAACAGTGCCATGAGCATTGGTGCAGCGGCGGCAACCCGGAGTTTTTGGCTCCTGAGTTTGTCCATTATGTGTGTCGCAGTTAGTTGTACCGGGATCATGACCCACCTTTCGGCAATGTTGACCGACCGGGGTTTGACTCCTCAAATTGCAGCCTTGGCCATCTCCTTGTTTGGCGGTGCATCCTTGGTGGGTCGGATCGCCAATGGTTTTTTGGCGGATCGTTTTTCAGCGCCACTGGTCGCCGCAGGCATTTTTAGTGGTGCAGCCATCGGGATTTTGTTGCTTTGGTTGTACCCAACTGGGTTCACGGTGTATTTGGCCACGGTGATGATTGGCCTGGCAATGGGTGCTGAGTCCGACATCATGCCGTACATGGTCAGTCGTTTTTTCGGCATGCGTTCGATGGGTACGGTGTATGGTTTTGTTTTTTCAGCGTATACGATTGGGGCTGCAGTTGGGCCACTGTTGTTTGGGGTGGGTTTTGACAAAACGGGGTCCTATCAGTTTTCATTGTTGGTGGGTTTGGGGCTGATGATCGTAGCGATTGGGTTGATGCTGGTGTTGCAGAAAAACACTAAGGCTGAATAAAATTAACCAAAGCGACATTGTTTTCACAAAGAACACCAAGGCAGCACAAAGGACACAAAGTTAGATGTTGACGATGCGTTGTGTCTTTTGTACTGCCTTGGTGTTATATTTTTACAAATATCCGCTTCCGGTACATCCAATCCAGCACCAAAAACTGCATGGTGAGCAACACGGTACCACTAACCAAAGTCCGATACCCTTCTCCAAAAATCATATCGTACTGCGGATGCACATTGATGCGGAATGAGGAATCGATGAAACCAATCACGGTATGCGCCAATACATAAGCCGCAATGGAATTCATGCCCAGCACCTTGAAGACATAAAACCAGCGGCCTTGTTGTTTCAAATCCGCTATGTAATAAAAACCTGCCAACAGGATAAAACACCAACCACCACTGAACAAAGCCCAGCTCGGTGTCCAAATGCGTTTGACGTTGGGGCAAATGCCCAGGATGCTCAACAGGAACCCGGCAGCCAGAAATGCCACCCCAAACAACAGCAACTTACGCAGCAGCAAACGGGTAGATTCGGCGGTTTTGAGCCATTGCCCGGCGATCAGGCCCAAAATCATGGTGCCCAGGGTGGGGATAAAACTCAAAGTCGCATAGCCGCCTCCATTGAATCGGAATACATTTTCTCGCGGAAAAAGATTCAAAAACCAGCGGTCGAAAGCCCAGGCGGCATTGGTGTTTTTGTTCCAATGTGCCGCAAAACCTTGCGCGTGATGCGGCCAATCTGCCGCTACACCTGCTTCAGCCCAGTTGAAATCGGGGCCAGCCAAAGGGTAAAAGGCAAACACCGCCCAATAGGCCAGCAAAATGCCCGCAAAGGCAATCCACTGCCAACGTTCTTTGACCCATCCCAGGGCAAACAAAAAAACGTAGCCCAAACCAATCTGGGTCAGGGTGTCTTCAAAGGTAAAATTGGTCTGTTTGGCGTACATCGAGCGCAGGAAAATGCCCAACAAAATTAGAATCAGCGCCCGGCGAAAAGTATGCCCCCATACCTGCCAGTCGTTTTGCCCACTGGCCTGCCGACTGGCTAGTGAATAAGGCAAGGCCACACCCACCAAAAAGGAAAAGGAAGGCTGGATCAAATCGTGCAAAGAACAGCCGACCCAGGGTACATGGCTTTGGTGGAAATGTAAAAAGGCCCAAAAGCCGCTATCGGGAAAAGCTTTGGCCACGTGGCCAAATTCCCATACTTCGGCCATCATTAGAAACATAACAAAACCTCGGTAGATGTCGACGGAGGCGAGACGGGTAGGCAGAGGGATGCTAGGCATAGATGTAGGTGTTTTTTCTCAACCAAAAATAGCTTTTTTCCTTACCAATTCGCACTTTCAATCCAAATAAGCTATCTTGGTCGACACTAAGTATGACGCAAAAAATTACTTCCCAATTTTTTTTGAGGCTTTTGAATAGGACGCTCACTTGAAATGAACCGTTCGACTTCCTATTCAAAACCCAAATCGGGAAGTTAATTTTTCTGCGGCACCAAAATCATCCTCCATGCCCTTCTTTCAAGACCCACTGGCCATTTTCGCCGTACTGATGCTCAACATCATCCTTTGTGAGCAATTGACCAAATTGCCCTATTTCCGAGCTTTTGGCAGCGCCTTGCTAGTGATAATCACCACCGCCATCACCGCCAATTTGGGCATCATTCCCTCCGCCAGTACGCCCGCGCCCTTGTACGATGGGATTTTCACTTACCTGGCGCCTTTGTCCATTTTTTACCTCTTGCTCACCGTCAATTTGCGCGGGCTAAAAAAAGCAGGTGCACCCATGATCTTGTTTTTTCTGTTGGGCTCGGTTGGAACCATGCTCGGCGTGTTGGCAGGTATGTATTTGATCAAGGGACCGGAAAGTTTGGGTGATTCCTTTTTTGCCCTGGGCGGCATGTTCACTGGAACGTACATCGGTGGCAGCAGCAATTTTAACGCACTGGCATTGCACTACAATGTCAACAAGGAAGGAAACTTATACGCAGCGGCAACTGCTGCCGACAACATCATCACCGCACTGTGGATGGTGGTGACCCTTTTGTTGCCTCCCTTGTTGCAGCGCTATTTTCCGCGCCAACAAAAAGGCCCGCTGGAAGCTGAAGAACAACAACGCCTAACCGATGAAGCCCATGCCCACGTCAACGACCAGGAGCAACTCAATCCACTGGAATTGAGCATACTGCTGGGTGTAGGGGCCTTGGCCTTGTACGTTTCTCAATGGTTCGCCAGTCTGTTCCCGAGTATTCCGATGATCATTTTTTTGACCACTCTGGCCCTGATTATGGCTCAGTTTCCATTGGTTCAGCGTTTGCGAGGTTTGCGCCTGGTTGGGATGTTCTGTATTTACCTCTTTCTGGCCGTCATTGGTGCCTATTGTGATTTGGCGGCCTTGATGCGGGATGGGCAACTGGCCATTTCCATGCTGATGCTGGTGACAGTGCTGGTGTTGGTGCACGGCACTGTACTTTTTGGCATCGGAGGCTTGCTCAAACAGGATTGGGATATTTTGTCCATTGCCTCTCAAGCCAACATTGGTGGTTCGGCATCAGCGTTGGCCTTATCTAAAGGGCTCAACCGGGCTGATTTACACTTGCCCGCCATCCTGGTTGGAGCCTTGGGAAATGCTGTTGGCACCTATTTTGGGATTTTGATTGCGGAATATTTGCGAACCTGGGGGTGATTTTTTACAAAAAATAGTCTTATTCGTTGCGTTTACAAACTTTTTATTTATTTTTGAATACAAACACCTTATTTAACTCTAAAAACAAAAAAATGGCTTTAAACTATCTAATCGTCTTTCTTACCGGATTGATTCCACTCGTGACAGGTTTTGTCTGGTACAACCCTAAAGTATTTGGCAATATCTGGATGAAAGCAGCCGGAGTTACACCTGAACAGGGCAAAAAGATGAACGTGGTCCTGGTCTTTGGGCTGACCTACCTCTTGGGGCTCATGTTGTCAATGATTTTATTCTCCGTAGTAATCCATCAATTTCACCTGTATTCGATTCTGTTGGATACACCTGGTTTTGGCGTAGAAAATTCGGAGGTGATGAACTACATCGAGGAATTTATGGCCAAATACGGCGGCAATTACCGCACTTTCAAACACGGTGCACTACATGGAACCATTGCTGGCCTATTTTTTGCACTGCCCATCATCGCCACCAACGCACTCTTTGAAATGAAGGGTTTCAAATACATTGCCGTGAATGCCGGATTCTGGATTTTGAATTTGATGTTGATGGGTGGGATCATTTGTGCGTTTGGGTAATTTTTATCCTTAAGGAACGGAAATAAAAAAAGGAATCCTTGTTCTTGAATGAAGGGTTCCTTTTTTTTTACACAGGTTTAAAAAACTAAACTATTCCTGAAAAAACCCAGCTTTTCCCCCTATATTCGCGGCTTAACCTTTACCGAAGACCATGAATTTCAAGCCGCTCCTTTGCATCTTCCTGAGTGTCATTGCTTTGACGTCTTTTGCACAAAAAAATAAAAAAGCGCCTCAGATCACTCCCCCGGCTCAGACCGCCTCCGCACCACTCCCTACACCTTTGACTACCAACCAACTCAAAGCGCTCAAATACCGCTTTGTAGGGCCAAGTCGGGGAGGACGTTCTACTGCGGTGGAAGGCGTTCGGCAAGAACCCAACACCTTTTACATGGGGGCAACGGGCGGTGGTGTATGGAAAACAAGTGATGCGGGTTTGACCTGGAACAACATCTCCGATCAAGACATCAAAACCGCTTCGGTGGGTGCCATTGCAGTCGCTCCTTCCGACCCCAATGTCGTGTACGTGGGCATGGGCTCCGCAGATCCTCGCGGCAACGTCATTCCGGGTGACGGAATGTATCGGAGTACCGATGCAGGGGCACATTGGAAGCAAATTGGCCTAGAAAAAGCCGGGCAGATCGGCAAAATTGTGGTTCACCCCCAAAATCCAGATCAGCTTTACGTAGCCGTATTGGGCAATGTATTTGGTCCCAGCGATCAACGAGGCATTTTCCGCAGCAAGGATGGGGGCAAAACCTGGGAAAAAATCCTCTACGTCAGCGATAAAACGGGCGCCATTGAACTGGTGGCCGACCCTAGCAATCCGCGTATCCTTTACGCTGGTTTTTGGACTGCCGAACGCAAGTCCTGGACTTTTATCGACGGCAGCGCCGAAGGAGGCGTTTGGAAAAGCCTCGATGGAGGTGATACCTGGGAAAAATTAGGCGGCGGTTTACCCAATGGCCTCGTTGGTCGTGTTGGCATTGCCGTTTCGCCCGTAAAACCCTCCCGGGTTTGGGTACAAATGGAAGCCCAGGAAGAAACCAAAGGTGGCTTGTACCGCTCGGATGATGGCGGAAAAAGTTTCACCAAGGTCTGCCGCGATCACAGCATCCGCCAGCGGGCCTGGTACTACTCGCGCATTTATGCCGACCCCAAGGACGAAAACACGGTGTACAACCTCAACGTCAGTTTTATGAAGTCCATTGATGGGGGCAAAAGTTTCACCCGCCTCTCGGTACCCCATGGCGATACCCATGTGCTTTGGATCAACCCCGACAACACCAACCTGATGATCCAGGGCAACGACGGCGGTGCCTGCGTAACCCTCAATGCTGGCCGCACCTGGAGCAGCCAACTCAACCAGCCCACCACCGAGTTTTACCGCCTCGCGCTCGACAATCAGTTTCCCTACCGCTTGTACAGCGCTCAACAAGACAACTCGACCATCTCGATACCCAGCCGTTTCGACAATGCCTTGACTCCTCAAGAACTTTGGCACGAGGTCGGCGGCGGCGAAAGTGGCCACATTGCCGTTGACCCCCGCAACCCCAATGTCGTTTACGCGGGCAATTACATTGGTCAAATCACCAAAACAGACCTGAGCCGGGGCCATCGCCGCGATGTAGTGGCTTACCCGCAAATGCACGATGGTACTGCGCCCCGGGATATTCGCTATCGCTTTCAGTGGAACGCGCCCATCCGGGTTTCCCCACACAATCCTGATGTCGTGTACCACTGTTCGCAGTACGTGCATCGCTCGCCTGATGGGGGTCGGACCTGGGAAGTCATCAGTCCCGATTTGACCACTGACAAAGACAAATTCCAGGATATTCCCGGTGGACCAATCCAACACGACCACACTGGTGTAGAATTGTACACCACCATTTTTGCCTTTGAAGAATCTGCCCAAACCGCTGGTGAACTCTGGGCTGGCAGCGACGATGGGCGGGTACACATCTCCCGCGACAACGGCAAAAACTGGAAAGAAATCACCCCCAGCAACATTCCACTGGAGGGCACCGTGAACATGATCGAACTCTCCAGCCACGCCCCCGGACGCGCACTCATTGCCGTGCACAAATACCGTGAAAACGACTTCAAACCTTACATCTTTTTGACCAACAACTACGGCCAAAGCTGGACTCTACTGACCGATGGCAAAAATGGCATCCCCGCCGATCACTACGTCAAAGTGGTGCGTGAAGATCCCAAGCGTAAAGGTTTGTTGTACGCAGGAACGGAATATGGCATGTATGTGTCTTTTGATGAAGGAAAAAACTGGCAGAATTTCCAATTCAACTTGCCCCCTGTGTCTATCGCAGACCTGGCTTTGAAAAACGATGACTTGGTGTTGGCCACCCACGGCAGGGGTTTTTGGATCCTCGATGACCTCACGCCCTTGCACACCATTCCTCAAAACATCGACGCTGCAGCCACCTTGTTCAAACCCCGCGTGGCCTATCGAAATCAGTTCAGCGGATTCCGTGGAGCTGCTGCACCTGATCCTAGCCCCAACGGAGCTATCCTGTATTATTTTACAGCGGAAAAAAAGGCGGGCGACACCGCAGTGATGCGACTCTCGATCATTGATCCTCAAGGCAAAACGAGAAAAGTATACTCTTCCAGTCCTGGTGCCGAAGAAGAGCTGCTGCCCTGGCGCAGTGGCCTCAACCGCATGGAGTGGGACATGACCTATGAAGGTCCCGAAGCCTTACCAGGCGCTCAATTTTCACTCGCCGACATGAGCCCGGTAAAGGCGATGCCTGGTGCACACAAAATTGTACTGGAATACAAAGGCATTCGGCAGGAACAGACGTTGGAAATCAAAAAAGACCCCCGCTGGGTTCAAAGTGATGCCGACTTGCAAGCCCAATACGAGCTGGCCATGCAAGTAAAAGAATTGTTCAACAGCTGCCATGCCACCATCGCTGATTTGCGCTCTTGGCGCACCCAAATCAAAGACGTGTTGGAACGCAGCAGCAAATACAAACCCAATGTAGCCAAAGCCATCAAAACAGCGGGTGACCCTCTGGTCAAATCCTTGAACGATTTGGAGGAAAAATTGATCCAAACCAAAAGTGAGGTCGGGCAAGATCCCATCAATTACCCCTCCCAAATCGATGACCAAATGGCTTATTTATACTCGATTGTAAACAACCAGGACGATCGCCCCAACGCTGGTTGTTATGAAAGACTGGAAGACCTGAAAAAAACTTTTGCCCCCTTGCAAAACCAATTGAAAGCAATCAAGAGCAACGACGTAGCGGCGTTCAACCGCTTGTTGCAGCAACAAAGCATTCAGTTGATCATGACTAAAGAAAGGTAAATAACGTATGTCTTTTCCACTTAAAGACTTAGAACGATACATCCACCCCACCATCTTGGAACGGGGTAAACTCATGTTTTTGGAAGATGCCGTGCAGGAATTAGCCCCCGCAGGCCCCAACCAATGGCAAGCCCTGGTGCGTGGTGACAACGATAAATACCGCGTTGACCTCCTGTTGGAGGATGGCAAAATTGAAGAACACGATTGTTCCTGTCCCTATTACGCTGGTCCGATTTGCAAGCACCGTGTTGCAGTGTTTATGGAATTGCGGGAAAAATTGGAAAAGAATCCAATCATTGTGCAGGCTTTGTCTGTCCGCAAATCGGCGGAGCAATTGTACCGGGATTATCGGGCACTTTCACCCGATGACAAATTGGTCCTGCGCATCCTGGCCATCGCCTACGAGGGCATGAACATCAACAAGTTCAGTTACATCATTACCGATGCCCGCTTTAAGGTGAGTTTCAGTCAGGCGACCTTGCGCAACAACCTGAATCGCTTGGTACAAAGTGGGTATTTAACCCGCGAAAAAGCCGATCGCTACGTAGTCGACCCCGAATTTGCCGATTATTTGCTCGATCAGGAATTTTTGACCGAGCCCGATTTTGTCAAAGCCATTCCTTCGGTCAAACGTTTTTCTGATTCCGAATGGTGGCTGACCAATTCGCCGGATAAATCCAAACGGGCTTTTCGCAATGCACGCCTAGCTTACTATCAAAACGACCTGGCTACTTTTACCAAGGAAATTCAGATTGCCGAAACCCATTCGCCCAAAACGGGGGAGCCCATTTGGCGCGTCTTTTTGCCGTCGGTTTTTGACAAAAGTAAGTTAGAAAAAGCGCCCTCGGGCATTCGGCATCAATTGCTGATCACCCACCTGACCCACGTGCTGCTGTATTTGGAGCCACTCGATGGGTATTATAAATATTTGTTGGACCTCAAAAACTTGCCCAGCCAGCCCGATCAACGCAGTTCAATTTTGCGTTTGATGTGCCAAATCGCCGTTTTTCAGGGGGATTGGGATACGGTAGGAAAACTATCCTCGGCGCTCGATGAGTTTGGTCAATACGGCTTTGCCGCCCAGCATCATTTTGTCAAAGGCAAATACGCCGAAGCAGCCCTGGGATTTGATTTGTCCCAAAAAGCGTACCGCAAACAAACCCGCAACAACAAGTCCCTCTTGCCCGCCCTCAACGGCATTTTTTATTTATTGGCGCGCTGCAAAGATTTGGACATGGGTGCTTCGAACGCTTTGCTTGAAGAACTTCGCCGGCAAATCAAACAGGAAGGCAACTACACCGCCATATTTATGTACCTGGAGGCCGTATTGGGCTCTTTTACAGGTACTTTAGAGCAAGCCAAACAAACCCTTGGCTTTCCCCCCAACCATAACATTGCCTTGTTTTTCCAAGCCCTATCGGTAGCTTGGGTAGACGATTCTGCATTGGATGTACCTGAATTGGAAAGTCTGGCGCAAAACCTGGAATCCAAGGGCTATCGCTGGTTGGCCTGGCAACTTTGGGCCACCTTGCACCATTTGGATCCCCAAGATGCTCGCTGGGAAACCAGTATGCAGGCGCTGGAACAGGAGGGCGACAACTGGGGGCCCATGATCCAGATTTTCCCCAAAGTAGAAATTTGGGAAAGTGCCCTCAATGCCTTGTTCAACCTCACCGGGAAAGTCAAACCCTCGGCGGTTGAAGGAGCAACCCGAGTCATTTGGTTGGTCGATTTTGAACGTCACGACGCCGTAGCCAAGGAACAAACCTTTGGCAAAAAAGGCTGGACTTCTGGGCGCAACATCTCGCTCAACCGCCTGATGAACCGCGAAGTCAAAGGTATGACCGAGCAGGACATGACTGCCGTCAAAAGAGCGGTGACCAGAGTTGGATTTGAACAATTTGAACTCAGTACCGAGGCGGTTTTCCCCAGTTTGGTGGGACATCCCCTTTTGTTTTTGATGAAGTCGCCGGAAATTGCGGTACAATTGTTGTCCGAAAAACCTGTGCTCAAAACCCGCGAGGTGGAAGGGGGCTACGAATTGTCTTTTTCCCACGAAATCGACAATGTGGGTTACGAAATCATCAAGGAATCGCCCACTCGCTACAAACTGATCGAATACACCGAGGAACATTATAAAGTGGCCAAAGCGCTACAAAAGCAAAAACTCTTTGTACCCCATCACGCCCAAAGCCGCCTCAAGGATGCCCTGGCAGGATTGATGACCCTCGTGGACGTTGAATCCACTGTGGTTGGACTCAACGAAGAGGCTCGGGAAGTGCCCGCCGATGCCCGTCCCTGTGTACACTTACTACCGGTGGGCGATGGCTTTCACATCGAATTGTACGTCAAACCCTTTGCCGACAACCCACCTTATTTGCGGGCAGGTGAAGGGGAGGTCAATTTGGTGGCCAAAGTAGGTGAAGAGTGGTTGCGCACCGAACGTGACTTGGAAATCGAATTGCTCAAACAAGCGCACTTGCTGGAATCGGTGAGTGTACTGCGTGACAATATCCCCCACAACAGCATCTGGGAACTGGAAGACGCCGACCTCTGCCTGGAACTGCTGCTGCAATTGCAGCCCTTTATTGATAACCAAGACATCATTTTGGAATGGCCCAAAGGTGAGAAGTTCCGCATTACGCGGGTAGCTGGCCTGGGGCAATTCAGCATGAAGATCAGTTCGGGACAAGACTGGTTCAATGTCAACGGCGAATTGCGGGTAGATGAAAACATGGTGCTGAACATGCGCCAGTTGATCGAGTTGTCGCAGCAAAAACGCAATGGGTTTGTCGAAATCGGCCCTGGGCAGTTTTTGGCGCTGACTGAAGAATTCCGCCGCCGACTGCAAGAAATCAATGCGCTGATGTCGCCAAACAAGGATGGCAGTTTCCAATTGCATCCACTGGCTGCACCGGCCTTGGAAGGGTTTGCCTCTTTGCTGGATCAGGTAGAAGCAGACAAACGTTTTAAGGAGTCGATTCAACGCATGAAGGACGCCTTTGAACGGAACTACACCGTGCCGCAAAATTTCCGGGCCACCTTGCGCGAATACCAGATCGAAGGGTTTGAATGGTTGTGTCGCCTCTCCGATTGGGGCGTTGGTGCTTGTTTGGCCGATGACATGGGTTTGGGAAAAACCGTACAAGCCCTGGCGCTGCTGCAACTGCGCTCGGAGCAAGGTCCTGCCCTGGTGGTGGCTCCAGCTTCGGTTTGTCGCAACTGGGTAGCCGAAATCGGCAAATTCACCCCCAATCTTACGCCCATTCTGTTTGGGGAAGGGAATCGCGATGCGGAAATTGAAAAAGCCAAAGCCGGTCAAATCCTCATCACCACTTACGACCTGATGACGCGGGAAGCGGATAGTTTTGCCCAAAAACAGTTCTCTACCATCATCCTGGACGAGGCGCAAGCCATCAAAAACCGCAGCACCAAACGTTCGGAAACGGCCATGCGTTTGCAAGGTGGTTTCAAACTCATCACCACGGGTACACCGCTGGAAAACCACCTGGGCGAATTGTGGAACCTCTTCCAGTTCATCAATCCCGGACTATTGGGTTCGATGGACAGCTTCAACGAACGTTTTGCGGTGCCCATCGAACGCCTGGGTGACAATAGCCGCCGCGACCAGTTGCGGCGTTTGATCCAACCCTTTATCCTGCGCCGCCGCAAGGATGAGGTACTGAAAGAATTGCCCGAAAAGACTGAAATTACACTGACTGTCGAACTAAGCGGCGAAGAAAGAGCCTTCTATGAAGCCCTGCGCCGCAAAGCCCTGGAGGAACTGGAACAATCCATTGAAGGCATGCAAGGTGGGCAAAAACACCTGCGCATTCTGGCCGAAATCATGCGCTTACGGCGAGCAGCTTGCCACCCGGGCATGGTCGACAAACAGTTTGTGAAAGACCAAAGCGCGAAGTTGCGGCTGTTTGGAGAAATTGTGGAGGAGCTATTGGAAAACAACCACAAGGCCCTGGTGTTCAGTCAGTTTGTGGACCACCTGCACATCCTCGAAAATTACATCAAAAGCAAAGACATCGCTTACCAATACCTGGACGGGCAGACTCCCCTACCCTTGCGCCAAAAACGCATCGAAGCCTTTCAGGCGGGTGAGGGCGACCTCTTCCTGATCAGCCTCAAAGCGGGTGGCGTGGGCCTCAACCTGACCGCCGCCGACTACGTGATCCACATGGACCCTTGGTGGAACCCAGCCGTGGAAGACCAGGCCACTGACCGAGCGCACCGCATCGGGCAGGAGAAGCCGGTTACGGTGTATCGTTTGGTGGCGGAGGATACGATTGAGGAAAAAATCCTGAAGTTGCACGGTACGAAACGGGATTTGGCGGATTCGTTGCTGAGTGGCTCGGATGTGAGTGCGAGGTTGTCGGCGGATGATTTGTTGAATTTGTTGAAGGAGAGATAAAGACAAAAGCAACATGATAGCAACGCGGACGACGCGGATTTACGCGGATTTTGATCCCGCCTGCGGCGTGATGAAGGCAGCCACAAATTTTCACAAATTGAGGCACAAACTTCGTTTGCGCAAATGAGCGCTGACACGAACGCAGTGAGTCCAATTTGTGGCCGAAAAACTTTTGCCGCAGGCAAAAGAAAATCCGCGTAGATCCGCGTAATCCGCGTCGTCCGCGTTGCTATTATGTCGCTTTTGAATTCACAGAACAAAACTCCCACCTTGCCCTTACGACCAGCGGCGCTAGCCGCGAAACGTCGATAGGATTTGGGCCACAGGGAATTGCTTGAGGTGCGTAGCACCGGAACATTGCCATAGTTTCGGTGCTACGCACCTTTGAAATCGCCCTTCGTTCCCTTGGCTATTGACGTTTCGCGGCTAGTGCCGCCGGTCGGTTCAGTCTAAAGAATTACGTTCTTTTGTATTTTGTATTCCTTTCTTAAACAATTTTTCGCATTTTTTTGCCTTTGTGCGCCAAGCTTCCTCACCGCATCCCCACAACATTCACCAACTCCCCAATTCCCTCAATGCTGATACACACCTCATCGCCTACCGCCAGCGTAAACTCGTTCGGCGGCACAATACCCGTACCCGTCATCAGGAACACCCCATGTGGGAAGGAAGTCTCCCGGAAAAGCCAGGAAGCCAATTCCGGTAATTGGCGCTTCATGCGGTTGATTTGGATGCTGTTTTCAAAAACCACCTGTCCGGCGCGTTTGATCTGGATGGAAATCACCGTTTCGGGGGAGATGGGCTCTTCCATCACCAGAACACCAGGGCCGAGGGCAGCGGAAGCATCGTAACTTTTCGCCTGGGGCAAGTACAAGGGGTTTTCGCCCTCAATGTCGCGTGAACTCATGTCGTTGCCGATGGTGTAGCCGATGATTTTTCCGGAGGAAGACATACACAGCGTCAGTTCTGGCTCGGGTACATTCCATTGGGAGTCGCGGCGAATCAAGACCTGAGCACCAGGACCAACGGTGCGGGCAGCAGTGGCTTTGAAGAACAACTCTGGTCGTTCCGCGTCGTAGACTTTGGCGTAAAAATCGCCGCCACCCGAGTCTTTGGATTCTTCCATCCGTGCTTCGCGGCTGCGCAGGTAGGTCACGCCCGATGCCCATACCTCCTGACCGACAATGGGTGCCAGGGTTTCGTTGCGCAATAGGGTTTGTAAATCGCCGTCAGGGCGCAAGGATTGGATTTCGTTCGTGAGGGCCTGAAACAGGTCGTCGCGGTTGAGGAAGCTGTCCCAATTGCTGGATGCAGACAGGAAATACTGGCCGTCAGACTCAATGACGTTGCCTTGGGTGGTGCGGAAAATTCTCATGTTTTTGTTTGTGTTATAGTTTCCAGCCTGCGGCTGGAGATAAAAAACTCAGATACTTTGCTGCTCAATCAACGCTTTGATCAGTGGGCGGTACTTCTCCCCTACGGGCAACAATTTTCCGTCCACTTCGAGCTCGTCGCTGTACAAAGCTTTGATTTTGTTTAGCCCCACAATGTAGGATTTATGTATGCGCAAAAAAAGCCTGTTGGGCAATTTTTCTTCCAGGTAGCTCATTTTTTGGTACACCACCGTGGTGCCTTTGCTGCTCACAATTTTGACATAATTGCTCAAACCCTCGATGTAGAGGATTTCATCCAGGAATACTTGTACCCATTTGTTGCCCGATTTGAAATACAAAAACGCGGGTGCAGTTGCTGGGGCTGAGGTAATTTTGGGCGTAAAGGCAGTAAGTTCAAAAAGTTTGTACAAAGCTGCCTGAAAGCGTTCAAAAGAAATGGGTTTGAGTAGATAATCCACCGCATTGAGGTCGTATCCCTCCAGCGCGTATTCCCGGTAGGCGGTGGTAATGATCACTTTGGGCGGCGCTGGCAAGGACCGCAAAAGGGACAAACCATTCAAACCGGGCATCTCGATGTCGAGAAACAAAAGGTCGACCAGATTTTCCAGCAAATAAGCCTGCGCCAGCACCGGATTGTCAAAGCTGGCCAGCAACTCAAAATCGTCCAGGTCGGCCAGGTATTTGTCCAAAATCTGCCGCGCGATGGCTTCGTCTTCAACGATTACACAGCGAATTTTTTTCATTGTTTGAGTTCCAGTACAACCATAAAAACATCCTCTTCTTCCAGTATTTCCAGGCGGTACTGCGCGGGATACAAGAGTTCCAGGCGGCGACGCACGTTTTCCAGTCCCAGTCCGGGAGATTGATTGGGCTTGGGTGAACTGCCTATGCTGTTTTCCACCACCCATTTTAGTTGATGCGGCTCCGCTTGTAGGCTGATGTTCAACCAGGCCTGGCCCGTTTCGGGCGATACACCGTGTTTAAACGCATTTTCCACAAAAGGCAACAGCAGCAGCCCAGGGATTCTCCACTCTGCCAGGGAACCCGTTTTGTTAATAGCCACCTGCACCCGCTCGCCGTAGCGCAATTTTTCCAGGGCGATGTAATCTTCGATGATCTCCATTTCGCGGTGCAGGGGTACGTCTTTGGCCTTGGCTTCGTAAAGCACAAAGTTCATCAATTCGGACAAACGCAAGATGCTGGCCGGGGTGTGTTCTGATTTTTCCAGGGCCAGCCCATACAGCGAATTTAAGGTATTGAAGAAAAAATGGGGATGAATCTGGGCTTTGAGCAGTTGCAATTCGGTAGCGATGTGTTGCTTTTCCACCTCCTGCCGCCGGGTCAGTTCCTGATAATAGTGGCGCAAAACTTCCAAAGCTCCGGTTACGCCCACCACTGCGATGCAGGTAAAGATGTATTGCAAACTCCGGGTAGCCGAGATGAATTGCGGCACCTGGTTGTCATACATGAACCTGGGTACAGGCAGGAAGAGCAGCAAAAAACTTTGCATAAAATTGGCAAACACAAGCACCAAAGCCAGTCCCAAAAAGTACGACCCAAAACGCTGTCGAAACAAATAAGCCTCCAACAAAATCCACAAATGCAGGTAAACCGCCAGTAATTTGCCCGGCAACTCCACCAACTGCACCCACATGGAAATCAAAAAGGTAGCCGGGAAGGTGGTGCGTTCCACAATCTCCTCCCCCGTTTCTTTGACCACCTTAATGGTTTCAAATTCGTAAAAATTCATGTACACCAGCGACTGTACCAGGATGTAGAGCAGCCAAAAAGCCAGGTGTAGTAGCCAGTAATTCGATTGCTTTGGATTCACTCTTTTGATTTAGGTTTTTTCTTGCCACAAAATTGGCCCTTTTTTCCTACTTCCCTTTCCTGTTCACATAAAAGCCAGGGCATTTCACATAAAGCTCCAGAAAAACAGCCAGAAAGCCCTCAATTTTGAATCGAAATCAAAAAAATGCATGATAAAATCAATCCTTATGAAAATTAATTTCTTCGCCCTACTCCTATTTTTTTGTTTCCATTTGAGTGGGCAAAACCCGGCTTTTGACAAAATTGACCACTTCTTGAGCGAATTGAACCAACAACACAACTTCAGCGGAAGCGTGCTGGTGGCCTGGAAAGGGCAGGTGTTCAAAAAAGGGTACGGCCTGAGTGACCGTGAGGCCAAAACCGCCTTCACGCCCCAAACCATCTCCTGCGTCGGCTCCGTCACCAAACAATTCACCGGGGCGGCCATCCTCAAGCTGGAAATGATGGGCAAACTCAAAGTTGAAGACCCCATCAGCAAGTATTTCCCGAATGTCCCTGCCGACAAACAAGGCATTACCCTGCACCACTTGCTTACCCATAGCGCTGGTTTTCCGGGCGCCATTGGTGACGATTACGCCAGCATCACCGGTGATGAATTTGTCAAACTGGCCATGAACCAACCCTTGTTGTTCAGCCCCGGCAAGGCCTATGAATACTCCAACGTGGGCTTCAGTCTGCTGGGCATTATCCTGGAACAAGTCTCCAAAGAGCCCTATGAAGTTTTCCTCAACAAATACCTCTTCAAACCAGCGGGTATGACCCAAACGGGCTACGTGCTGCCCGACTGGAAGTCAGCCAATGTGGCTACGGGCTACCGCGGCGAGCGCAATTGGGGCAAGATCAATGAAAAAAACTGGGCCAAAGATGGGCCGTACTGGCACCTGCGCGCCAATGGGGGCATTCTGAGTACGGTGGAAGAATTGTACAAATGGCATCAGGCCCTATTGGGTGAAAAAATCCTGAGCAAGGAGGCCAAAGCCAAGTATTATGGCCGCCACATCGAAGAAGGGGAAGGTTCGGGCAGTTATTACGGCTATGGTTGGGCGATTTTTCCTACGCCGCGCCAAACGACCTTGATCGCCCACAATGGCGGCAATGGCATTTATTTCTGCGACTTCTTGCGCTACGTGGATGAAGACCTGACCGTGATCTTCCTGACCAATGCGACCAAGCGGGAATACCATCAATTGGCCACCCAATGTGCTCGGGCCTGTATTTTGCCCGATTTTGTACCCGCGCTGAACATCAATGATCCCTCCAAAGCGGTGCCAGTAGATCAAGCTCAATACGATGATTTGGTCAACAATTTTATCCGGGGCATTAGTTCTGGTGATGAAAAAGCAATCAAAGCGATGATGGACAGCCTCTTTACGCCCGGCTTCAAGGAAGATTTTCCGATGGAACAACACTTGAAGGTCTTGACCAAATTGGGCGGCAATGTCAAAAAGCTGGAACTGGCGACCATCAATGCTACTGAACAGGGCCTCACACTCAAATTTACCGATTCTCCTTTGATGATTGAGCTGGAATTGAATGGAGGGAAAATTGCGGGGGTCATGGTGGAAAACGAGTAGACTTGAGGCTGATGGATGATCAGGCAATTGGTAAAAACGATACCTTACGGATTCAGGTTTTGTACAAATCGTTCCGGGGAAGCCCGATAAAATAGGGGGTTTCAACATTCATTTGCACAAAACCTGAATCTGTACGTACGTTATAAGCAGAATTTTTCAGCAGCCTCCATCTCTGGGAATGGCATAAATCACATTGCCGGAAACAGATAAATTGAAGACCTTATTGCCCATAGAAGGCAGCATCAGCGTCCAGGTTTTTCCCTTATCTGATGATTTAAAAATGCCGCTGGGATGCCCACAAAAGAAGTCCTCACCAACCTGCACAATGGAGGCAATGGACAGGCTTGCCGGAAGGCCCGCATCAATGGCCTGCCAGGTTTTACCACCGTCGTAGGATGTGCGCACTCTTCTGGTCTCTGACGTTGTATTGAAAGTGATGGCCGCAAATCCACCTTTGATGTTTTCGACAGCGATGCCTACACCGCCCTCACTGATCACCGCATCCCAGTTTTCGCCACCATCGGTTGATCGGATTATCCCCACCTGGCTGGTTGCCATCAGTACACCGTTTGACTCTACGATTTTCATTGCCCAGCCGCCGTTATGGACTTGCTTCCAGGTTTTTCCATTGTTGGTGGATCTAAAAAGGCCATTGTCGCAACCGATAAAAACGCGGCCTCCGGTAGTTTGTAAAACGGTGCGTACGTCTTTCTCAGGAAAACTAGGGTAGATGGGCAACTTGTCATTGGCAAAGAAACCCTCGCCCTGCGCATTTCCGGGCAGCCCTTCGCTGATGTCCTGCCAGGTTTGGCCGCCATCGCTGGATTTTAAAACGGTGTTTGCAATTTCTGTCCTAGTGCTATCTGAATTTTGCTGACTAAAGTTTACCATTTCTGTCCTAGAGCTATCTGATTGTAGCTGACTAAATGCCTCATCACAGACAAAGAGGAATTGGAAAAGGAGCAAAAAAGCAAGGTTATGGATTTTCATGGCCATCATTGGTTTGGTGAAACAATGGTGCAAAGGTATGGGGGGAGAATTGCCTTGTAGCGTTTTAGTTGTAAAAGCTTGTAAAGGATATGTAAAAGGTTGGGGGAAGTGGCGGAAAGTTTATTTATGCTTCCGCAGTTTTTTTACTTCTGCAATGTCTAACCCAGTCGCTTGTGCAATTTGCTCGTCCGGGAAGTTCATCTTTATCAGATTGAATGCAATTCCTTTCTTTTCATCGTCTCGAAACTCCTCTTCAACTTTTCTAGCCGCATTTGCTGCCGCCTCCTCTGCTTCTATTTTTATGGTCTCTGCATAACTTGCTTCATCATGAAGGCTTTCTAAAAACTTATTGTATCTTTTGAGTTCATCATTGGGCAAATTCATCACATTCAATTTCTCGCGAACTTCACTCATGCCCTTTGCCCGAAACTCATCCAAGACCTCGCTGTTCTTGAAAAAGTAAATCCACTCATCCAACCTGTCATTCACGATGTCGTTGAACTTGGTTGTGCGGATGAGGTAATATTCTGGATAGGCTTGGTGAATGGTGGGCTTGCCGAGTAATTTTTTCTGCGCTGTGGTGAGTTGAAGTACGGTGTCAGTGTGCAAGCCTTTGAACTTGGTTTGCCCGACATAAACGTAATCTTCCCCCTTGCCCAAGTCGAAGTACACGATGCTCACGGCAATTACCTTTTTTATCTCCCCGTATTTTGCTCCAACAGGTAGGTATTCCGTAATGGCTTTTGAGGTTGCAAAAAGCATCCGCATGAGGTAGTCCAACTCCCTCGTGTTCTGGATTTCGATGATGATGTGCTCGCCTTTTGAGTTTTCAGCGAATAAGTCGACCCGATTAAATTTTTCATCTTCGTCCTCTTGGTTGCTCTCACTCTCCAAAAGACCTTCGATTTTAATGTCTTCGCCCAAAAGCTCAGAGAGAAAGCCTTCGAGAATGCCGAAGTTTTTTTTGTCTCGCAGCATTTTTTTCGCTGCCCAATCGAATCGGATGTGCTTTTTGGCCATCAGCAATAACTTTTCAACAAAGATAAGATGTTTTAGGGATGAAAAGTGAAAATTTTTTGTGTTGTGATTTGGAGTTTAGTGAACGGGTAGCTTACTTCCGTGACGACGTTTGGGAGCGAGTGTTGCTTTTATCCCTAAGTACCCTTATTTTGCAAATCAAAACAGCGCAGTTTAGAAACATTGCCTGGTAAGCCTGAATGCTTAATTAACCTGAGTTTTGAATTACTGGAATTGAAAATCAATTCGATGAATCCCAGACGAGGTATTTTGCTGCCTGGAGGGCAGCTATCTCGGTAGATACAAGGTAATCGGGATATTGTTGCGGCTGCCCGGCGGGCAGCTATCTTTGAAAAAATCTTGTAGATAGCTGCCCGCCGGGCAGCCTGGAACCATAAACATTCCATTATTTCTACCCAGATAACTGCCCTCCTGGCAGTTTTAATTCAAAACTCACGTGAACTAAACCCGCTCCACATTCCAACTTATGAGTTCTTTAGCTGAATACAAAACGATCAAAGCCACCCAAGTGCGCATTGCCGCAGAGCGCTTTTATGTCCTGCTGGAAGATGGCCGGGAATTGGGCATTCCTTATGATTGGTACTGGCGGCTTGCCCAAGCCACCCCGGAGCAATTGAACAACTGGCGCGTGATTGCCGGAGGGCAGGGGATTTCCTGGGAAGATTTGGATGAGGATTTGTCGGTGCTGGGGGTGTTGGAGGGGCGGAAGCGTGTGGAGAGGGGGGTTGTTTCGGAATGAGGCTAGTTGGCTTTTTATGGTGTCAATGTTTGTATGAAATATCTCATTAATAATGTTGAATCACTTAATTGTTGAAACGAATATCTTGTATTATTTGTGTTTTCAGGGTGGTGAATCTGGTGTCGTATGTAATCTGTCAAAACAACGTTTTCAACAACTATGGTCACTCCATCTTTTTTCAGTTTGTTGTATGGTATAGTCGCTTTGCCATTTCTATAATTTGCCATCTCTCCCTCTAGTTCAATATAGCCATACAGCTCGTTGTGGTATTCTTCTGTAATTTCAGAAAAAGCTAAAAAATTCACTTCATTCAATGATGGATATGGTAGGCAATTAGGCATGACATTTTCTATAGTTTTTGTAGTATTGTCAGACTTTACAAGTCTTAGGTGTTGAAATTCTAACTCTTTTACTAATGCTGCGCTATGAGTTGTTATAATTACTTGCGTGTTTGATGTATTAGAAAGTTCTAAAAATGCTTTAATCAGTTTTTTCTGATGCTCTGTATGTTGTGATGTTTCTGGTTCTTCAATTGCGTAAATGATACTCGAAATATCTTCTTGTACTTTTCTTTTTTCAGCTTCGGCTCTGAAAAAATTCAAAAGGATAAGCCGCTTAACTCCGCTTCCTCTTTTGTTAATTGGGATATTTTCATCACCTGCTATGGACACATTTTTAAAAACATCAGCCCATTTTAAATTTTCTGTCTCTGGTATTACAGGGTTTAAGCTACTAGCAATTTCAGGATTCATTTCCTGAATTTTTGCTAAGGTTCGTGTTGCCACATCTTGTAACTTGCTTTTTACCTCGGTAGCAATTTCGTCAAACTTTGTTTTTAGTGTCGCATCGTTTAGAATTTGCTTTACCGCTTCCTTTAAAGGGTCTTGAACTTCATTGTCTCCATCACTGTTTTTTCTGTCAGATTGAAATAGAGAATATAGCGGCAAATAGGTTTGTAATTTATCCCAAATGGATTTTGTATCACCATTTGCTACATCAATTTCAATTTCAGTTAATTGGAGGTCGGAATTATAATGTCGCCAAATAGCTGCTCTCATCACAGCATTTATTGTTTGATTGCTACAGGTAATTCCGTTGTCTCTAACTAATTGCTGAAGCTCTGAGATTTTCTTTAGTAATAAGTCTTTACAATTGCTTCCTGTGGGATGATTTGCTTTAACATAGACTTTCTCTTTTCCACCATTTGGGTACTTTTTTACTATTTCCAGCAGATTGTTTGAGTTTAAAAGATACTCGTCTTGTAACGTTGTTTGGTTCGTGCTATCAATTACAATGCTTGTTGGTAATTCTTCAAAGCAAACCGATATGACGGTCTCAGTATCACCTTCGTAAAGAGACTGTTTGTTAACATCCTCTTTATCAAGCTTGATTACGCCTTTACCTCCATTAAAAAATATATCTAAGGCTTCTAAAACAGTTGATTTTCCAATATCGTTTTTTCCAACGAAAGCGGTCAAGTCTCCAAATTCGATTATAACTTCGTTTTTGTAACTTCTGAAGTTCTTGATTTTTATACTCTTGATCTTCATATCTCATTGTATTAATTGATGTGTGTTTTGCTTGCCCAATAACGTGAGCATTACTGCCATACTGTCCATCTCGTTTAGCGGGCGGTTGACAGCCACGTAGAGTTCTCGAAATTTTTAGTTATCATCATTGCTTATTGATTAATGCTATTCGGAGTTTTTTATTATGTATCTGGCTCGTTCAAGTAATTCATCAAAAGTTATTATCTCTGGGCTTTTCAAATTTTGCCTATACATTTGAAAAGATGAATATTTTGTTTCATTTATTTTACCATTATCGCCAATAAACTCTGCAAGTGAACCAATTATCAGAAACGATTTTGGGCTATAAAGAAATAACTCCTCATCTGTAATATTATCTTCTTCATCTTTTACCTCTGTTTTGGTTTGTATATTTTTAATAGATTTCTGAATTGTTCTATGTACTTGGGCAACACCTCCTGCTAATTCTTCCGAAATTGACCAAGTCTCTGGGCGATAAGATGTTTTTGTGTTTTTTAGAAGTTCAGTTAAATGAGTTTTTATTTCACCAAAACAAAGCGCATTTATTAAACCCCTCGTTTTCATCAAGGCATCTGTCCTCTTACCTGACTCAAACGATGTATAGCCGCTTACAACTTGTTCCAATTTCTTACCTTCAAGTGGTGTGTTAAAGATATAATCTAAACCGTATCCCAAAATCCAGGTATTTTCCTCAAAAAATTTTTGCCAAACTTGTTCGTTACCTCTTGCATTTAAGCGCAATTTCTCCTCTTCAAAAAAATCTAATTCTTCCAAAAGTCTTTCAAATTTTTCTAATTGGGCTTTTCTATATCCTAATGCGATAATGTCTGATGATGTAACATTAGTTTTTAAAGCTTCTATTAGAATGCCAATATTCTCGCCCACCAGTTTCTCCGCTTGCTCCGTTGACAATAAAATTCTATCTAAATATGCGTCATCAACTTTTATTCCTGCTTCGCTTTCAAGCGGAATTTCTTTTATTCCTTTGAGAAATTTATACAGATTTTCAACTTCGTGCCCTCGAAATGAATATGCGTCTTTGTGTGGCTTGCCTGTTTCGGCTGTGAAGCATTGAATTATCAGGCTTTCAATATTTCTATCATCTTCAATTAGTAGGGCTTTTAGTTGGTGCCTATCTCCATGTTTAATTGCAAGCGTTACTTCTCCCTTTACCTGCACGAATTGCTCCTGCTGTTCACTATTAGTTATTTTTTGAGCAAAACGCTTACTTTTTCTTGAAAATTTATCCTCAAACCTTTTTGATATGTAAATTCTATTTTTTACACGACCTTCAAAGTAGTCATGCTCGGTCATTATTTTTTCAGGTTCAAAGGGGTGCTCTGTTGTTTCCATTTTTTATTAGACTTTTTTTATTATTTTGATTTCCGGGAATAAATGTACTGCCGCAACTAACGACTAACCAAAACTCACAATACGTCTGGTACTTAATCGTAAGCTACAGTGTTTCCGCTTTGGTTCCATCTCAATGTACTTGCCTATAACTCATTCAGGCAACACCTCCAAACATAACCCATTTTCATCAAGCATACAACCCTTACAACAAAATAATTTCACGCATCCCCAGCCCCCATCATTTATCATCTCCCCCAATCTTCTCCTTACCCTCCGATTTTATTCCCCGATAGAAATTAATTTTTTACATTGTGATCAGATTAGCCAGTCCTGATGTAGCCAAGCAACTTTGTTTAAGGATTATTTACAGTTGTTCCCACTTTCCCATTTCCCACAACCTGTGAAACCCATAAATCGACTAACTGCATGCCTGAAATCAAAACGATCAAACGT
>JAIXOO010000481.1 GCA_027486765.1 Saprospiraceae bacterium | reverse complement strand
CTGAGTTTGTAGCCCATTTTCTCCAGAGCCTGGCGAATCGCAGGAGTGGTACTTTCATTCATGAGCATGCTACCCGGTTTGGTTTCATGTTTGTCAAATGAACTCCGCATCTGGAAGCTATTGAAATTCGGAGCTTCACAGGCTTGTTGCACGTTCATGCCAAATTCTACCACATTGAGGAAAAACTGGAGGAGGTTTTGATCCTGGGAATCGCCTCCCTGCACGGCAAAGGATAAAAATGGCTTACCGTCCTTCAGGGCCAAACTCGGTGTCAGGGTCACCCTTGGTCGCTTGCCGGGTGCTACAACATTGAAAGGGTTTTCATTGGGATCTAGTACAAAGGCTTGCATGCGTTGACTCATTCCAACCCCGGTTTTTCCCGCAATCACTGCAGGTACCCAGCCCCCGCTGGGTGTGATGGAAACGACCCAACCCTCTTTGTCGGCAGCCTGGATGGAAGTGGTGCCCGCATAAAACCCGGCTAAATAGTCCGGATCACTGAAAATATTAGGGTTGGAAGGCACAACTGCTGAGGTGGCCGGGCTTCCCCATTTTTCCAAAATAGACAAAAAAGGATTGCTCTTGCCTTCAAAAGGATAAGGATCTCCCGGTTTTACGAGTGAATCATTCTGGTTGAGGTTCAAACGCTTGGCCCGTTCCTTGGCATAGTCCTTAGACAACAAACCTTTGATGGGTTCTTCCGGAGCAGAATAGGGATCACCATAATAAAAATCGCGATCCGCAAAGGCCATGTTCATCGCTTGGTACAAGGTGTGAACGTACTTGGGCGAGTTGTAGCCCATCTTCTTGAGGTCGAAGTTCTCCAGAATATTGAGCGATTGCAACAATGCCGGGCCTTGGGTCCATTGATTGAGCTTATAGACTTGTATGCCTTTGTAGTCTGTCACCACCGGCTCTTCGGTCAGCACCTTCCATTTGGCCAAATCCTGAAGGGTAATCAGCCCCCCTTGTTCCTGGCAACCGCGTACAAATTCCTGGGCGATGTCGCCTTGATAAAAACGAGCATAAGCTGCGTAAATGGCTTCTTTGCGGGATTTTCCTGCTTTGAGCGCTGCTTGCTCTGTATCCACCAGCTTTTTGAGGGTGGCCAGCAGGTCTGCCTGTTTGAACAACTCACCCGCACGAGGCGTCTCTACGTCTTCACCCGGGTGTGTGATAAAAACCTGCTTGGAGTAGGGCCATTTGACTAGTTTGTTTTTGTTGTTGGCAATGCGCTCAGCAGTTTCTTTTTCTATCGGGTAACCTTCGGCAAGCTGCATGGCAGGGGCGAAAATCTCTTTTAAACTCATGGTGCCGTATTCGGCAAGCATAGTCATTAGTCCGCCGGGCGTGCCAGGTGTAACCGCCGATAGAGGCCCGTCGCCGGGAGGATATTTGAGGTTTTTCTTTTTGAAAAACTCAGCTGTTGCCCCAGTTGGTGCAATTCCCAGCGCATTAATGGCAATGACTTTTTGCGTTTTGGGGTGATAAATCAATGCTTGAGTTTCCCCTCCCCAACTCAATACATCCCACATGGTGCAAGTGGCCGCCAACATGGCACAAGCTGCGTCGATGGCGTTTCCACCTTTGTGGAAGGTCATGGCACCGGCTGTGGCCGCCAGGGGTTTACCGGTTATGGCCATCCAGTGCCGTCCGTGTAGCACAGGTTTTTGGGTAGGTAATTTGGCCAGACCCGTAGGTGCGGCCTGTATGGGTTTCTCCGGTACTGCTGGAGAAGCGGGTTGAGTTGTTTGCGCCAGTAGGTTCAAGGTGAAGCAGAGCGCAATCAATGCCAAGGTGGTTCTCATGGTATTTAAGCTAGATGAAGGATACAAACACAAAGGGTCGGCTACCACTTATTCCAATGGCAGCCGACCCTCAATTTTTAAACTCCTCAACTTTCTATCACTGCAGAATAACTTCTTTCTCTTCCACCATCTTCCGAATGTTGATCAAGGCGTAGCGCATCCGGCCCAGTGCAGTGTTGATGCTTACCCGGGTTAGTTTGGCAATTTCCTTAAAGCTCATGTCGGCATAATGGCGCAGAATCACCACTTCGCGTTGCTCGGGTGGGAGCATGTCGACCAGGTGACGAACTTTGTCGTGGGTCTGGCTGCGGATGATGGTTTGTTCTGAATTGAAATCCGGCGTTTGTAGTACGTCGAAAATATCGAAAGTATCGGTTGGCGAAACTTTGGGGCGGCGTTTGGTGCGACGGAAATAATCCACACACATATTATACGAGATACGCATGGCCCATTGAAGGAATTTACCCTCGTGGTTGTACTTGCCGCGGCGCAGGGTGTCAATAATCTTGATGAACACTTCTTGAAAGATGTCTTCAGCAAGGCTTTGCTCCTTGACAAATAAATAAATAGAGGTATAAATTTTTTGTTGGTGGCGATTGAGCAATTCTTCGAACGCTCTTTCGTTTCCTTCCAGGTAGCAGGCGATGAGCTGCTGATCGTTAAGCTGAGTAACTTGCATAACTAAATAGTTTAAAGCAATGGGATCAAATCCGTTAAAAACTTTTAGTGTAGAAGTTTCAGCTTATATGCGCCTACGTTTTAGTGAAGTAATAAGGTATTGGAAGAAAAATTGGTAATGAGTCAAAGATAAACGCAATAATTTAATGAAAAAACAGTTTAGGGGATTTTTTTTCAAATTAACCAAACATTAACCGTTTTTTAGGGTTTCCCCTAATGCTTGAAAGCACTATTAAGCGTTGTGTAAAACTTTTTGTGCGCGTTTTTAACAAAGGTTCATGCATTGTGCAACTTTTTGTATCTTGCCCCTTCTAACTGCCATTACCATATGAAACAGCAGGCTACCACGGAAACCTCCCTCCCTACCCCCGACGCCGACAATTGGATCTACATCAAAGGTGCCCGGGGGAACAACCTAAAAAACATCGATTTAAACATTCCCAAGAACCAATTGGTCGTGGTTACTGGGGTTTCCGGCTCGGGTAAGTCTTCGATTACGATGGATACCTTATATGCTGAAGGGCAACGTAGATACGTGGAAAGCCTGTCCTCTTATGCCCGGCAGTTTTTGGGGCGGATGAAAAAACCGGAAATAGATTACATCAAAGGCATTTGCCCCGCCATTGCCATCGAACAAAAGGTCAGTACCAGTAATGCCCGCTCCACGGTGGGTACCCTCACGGAGTTGTACGATTACCTGCGCCTGTTTTATGCTCGCCTGGGCAAAACCTACTCCCCCATTTCCGGCCAAGTGGTCAAAAAACACGAAGTAGCAGATGTCAACGACTACATCCATACTTTCCCTGAAGGCACCCGGGTGCAATTGTTCATCCCACTACCATATAAATACAAAGACCGTTTATTGGAGCGAGAATTGAGCTTGTTGCTGCAAAAAGGCTACACCCGTTTGCGCAATCAGGGTGAACTGGTGGACATTCAGGATTTTTTGGACAGCAAAGACGCCGTCCTGAAGTTAAAAATTGAAGAGGTTCCCGAAGATACCCTGTATATCCTGATCGACCGTTTTGCGGTCAGCAGTGAAGAAGACAACGTCCGGCGGATTGCCGACTCCATCCAAACCGCTTTTTACGAAAGTGAGGGCGAATGTTGGGTAGATGTAGTAGGTACTGAGGCCATGAAGGGCTTCAACAATCGTTTTGAGCTGGATGGACTGAGTTTTGTGGAGCCCACCCCTCAATTGTTCAACTTCAACAACCCCTTTGGTGCCTGCCCCAGCTGTGAAGGATTTAGTATGGTGATGGGGATCGATGAAAACAAAGTCGTGCCCAACAAATCACTTTCTGTATACGAAGGGGCGATTGCCTGCTGGAAAGGGGAAAAACTGGGGCTCTGGTTGGAGGAAGTGTTGGAACATGCGCACAAATACAATTTTCCCGTTCATACACCCTATCAGGATTTGAGCAAAGAGCAACGCAACATGCTCTGGAAAGGCACTGCCAGTTTTGGTGGCATTCATGCCTTTTTTAAGGAATTGGAAGAAAAATCCTACAAAGTCCAAAACCGGGTCATGCTGGCGCGTTACCGTGGGCGCACCCAATGCCCCACTTGTGAGGGTTCGCGCCTGCGCAAAGAAGCCCGCTACGTCAAAGTGGCCAATCGGGGCATCCATGAATTGATTGATGAGCCAGTAGATGAGTTGTTGCCCTTCTTTCAAAGCGTTGACTTGAGCGAGTTTGATCAAAAAGTAGCCAACCGCTTGATTCAGGAAATCACCTCCCGCTTGCAGTTCATGTGCGACCTGGGGCTGGGTTACCTCAACCTCAACCGGGTTTCAGCTACCCTCAGTGGAGGTGAAACCCAACGCATCAACCTGACCCGCCTGCTGGGGAGCAACCTTACCAGCTCGATGTACATCCTGGATGAGCCGAGTGTGGGCCTGCACCCCCGCGACACCGATCGTTTGGTCAAAGTACTCAAGTCCTTGCGCGACCTGGGCAATACTGTTATCGTGGTGGAACACGAAGAAGACCTGATCAAAAATGCCGATTACCTCATCGACATTGGTCCCGCTGCGGGTATCCACGGGGGCGAGGTGGTTTTTGCCGGCCCCTATGCCGACATTTATACGGATGCCGCTACTAGCTTGACTACCTTATACATGAATGGCACCATGGAAATCCCGGTACCTGCCTTTCGCCGCAAAACCAGCGATTTCATCTGGATAAAGGGCGCCCGAGAAAACAACCTGCGCAACATTGATGTAGCCTTTCCCCTTCATGCCATGACAGCAGTAAGTGGGGTATCGGGTTCGGGCAAAACCACCTTGGTGAAACAAATTCTTTTCCCCGCGCTGAAAAAAGAATTGGGTGAAGCTACCCCTAAAGCCCCTGGTTTACATTCCGCCATCGAAGGGCCGTTCCAAAAAATCAAGGCGGTGGAAATGGTAAACCAAAGTCCAATCGGCAAATCTTCCCGCTCCAACCCTGTAACTTATGTCAAGGCTTACGATGCCATCCGAGACTTGTTTACCAACCAACAATTGTCCAAAATTCGGGGCTTCAAACCCAAACATTTTTCATTCAATGTAGATGGTGGTCGCTGTGATGCTTGTAAAGGTGAGGGTGAACAAATCATCGAAATGCAATTTCTCGCCGACGTACGCCTAGAATGCGACGTCTGCCACGGCAAACGGTTCAAACCCGAAGTGCTGGAAGTGGAATACAAAGGCAAAAACATCCACGAAATCCTGGAAATGAGCATCGACGAGGCCATGGAGTTTTTTGCCGGGCACAAAGACATCATTACCAAAATCAAACCCCTGCAAGATGTAGGCCTGGGTTACGTGCACATGGGCCAATCCTCCAGTACCTTATCCGGGGGGGAAGCGCAGCGGGTTAAACTGGCCTCTTTTTTGACGCAGGAACATTCCAACCAACACGTGCTGTTCATTTTTGATGAGCCAACCACGGGTTTGCATTTTCACGATATCCGAAAGCTGTTGGATGCCCTCAATGCACTGGTAGAAAAAGGACACACCGTAATTGTGGTGGAGCACAACCTGGAGGTGATCAAATCGGCGGATTGGGTGATCGATTTAGGGCCGGACGGAGGCAAGGGTGGCGGCAATTTGGTGTATCAGGGGGTGCCAGAGGGGTTAACTCAAATTGAAGCATCATTTACTGGTCAATATTTGTACGAAAAACTTCCGCACTAAGTATAGTTGGGTATTTTTGAATAAAAGTCAAAGCTTGTTTCCTACTTAAATAATGATTACATTTAAAGATTAATTTTCTGATTCTCAAAACCAAATACAGTCTACAATGAAAAAATTCCTCACTTCCCTATTCCTAGGGCTGGGCCTTCTATTGGCAACCAACAGCTACGCCGGGATTTCAAATTTGCCTGCTGCAAACGACAACACAGCTGCTAATGCAACCGAAAATGCCAAATTGGGCATCGACGATTTAAGAAACCTTTCGGTTAAAGCAATTGAAGCAAAGATTGGCCACGACCTAACCTGGAAGCAAAAGTTGGCCATCAAAGTGCTCAAGAGTAAAGCCACCAAAGCGGAAAAACATCCCGAAAAACCCGCTGCCAGCACCAACAACATCATCGGCTTCCTGCTTGGACTCTTGTTGAGTATCATCGGTGTGTTGATTACTTATGTTGCTTTTCAGGGAGAAAACAGCACGATTAGAAGTGCCTGGATTGGATTTGCGATTGGGCTTTTGCTCTTTATTGTGTTTAGGGTTGTTTGACCTGAAGTAGGGATGTGCAATCGTTGTACATCCCTATTTTTTTACGCAAAATTTCGTGACCGGTTTAATATAAGCAGGAGATAGGGATGCGCACTTGTTGCACATCCCTATTTGTTTATATGGAGAAAATTCCACCCCGTTACTTACCTTTATGCCCACAAAACAAAAAACCAAAGCCTGATGAAACTATTGCAGGACAAAGTCGCTCTCGTAACCGGGGGTTCCCGTGGAATTGGGGCGGCCATTGTGAAAAGATTTGCGGAACAGGGTGCACATGTTGCCTTTACCTATCGTTCTTCGGCGGCTCAGGCCGAAGCCATCGTCACTGAACTGGAAGCGCTTGGCGTAAAAGCCAAAGCTTATGCCTCTGACGCAGGCAATTTTGCGGAGGCCGAAGCCCTGATCAATTCGGTTGTGGCCGATTTTGGCAAATTGGACGTTCTGGTCAACAATGCCGGGATTACCCAGGACACCCTCATGCTCCGCATGACGGAAGAACAATGGGATAAGGTGATTACGACCAACCTTAAATCGGTGTTCAACCTTTCCAAATTCGCCTTGCGCCCCATGATGAAAGCAGGAGGTGGTTCCATCATCAACATGGGCTCAATCGTGGGCATCACGGGCAATGCCGGCCAGGCCAATTACGCCGCTTCTAAAGCCGGAATCATTGGCTTTAGCAAGTCACTGGCCAAAGAAATGGGTTCTCGCGCCATTCGTTGCAATATCGTGGCACCAGGTTTCATCGAAACAGATATGACTGAGGCCCTGGATGAAAAAACCAGAGATGCCTATTTGGCGAATATCCCCCTCAAGCGGTTTGGAAAAGCCAATGAGGTAGCAGACCTTTGTGTGTTTCTGGGCTCGGATTTGTCAACCTACGTATCGGGGCAGACGATCTCGGTTTGTGGGGCGCTGCATACGTGATTAAATTTCGGAGGGCGGATTTCGGATTTCGGCTGGATTTTCAAGCCTGGAATCCAACCGAAATCCGAAATCCGCTCTCCGAAATTAGTCATCGAGTCTATTTGTAAATGTTAAACCATGCTTGACCAATCCTTTCTGCAATTATTCACAACCGAGATCAAACGTCGCCTTTTTGAGGAATCCCAAGTGCGGCTGGAGCGCTGCTTGAACGAACTCAGCGAAGCCGACATCTGGTGGCGGCCCAATGAGAACTCCAATAGCGTCGGCAATCTGGTGCTACACCTGTGTGGCAATGCTCGACAGTGGATTCTGGCCGGTTTGGGTGGCGCAATGGATCAGCGGAGCAGGCAAGCCGAATTTGATGAACGGGGGCCTATTTCCCGAGCTGAATTGATCCAAAAAGTGCGTGAAGTGATGGCTGAAATTGATGGCGTGCTCGATCGGTTGACGCCAGGTGATTTGGAACGGCCCATTGTCGTACAAGGTTTTGATGAAACGGGCCTGAGTATCCTCATCCACGTCGTGGAACATTTTTCGTACCACGTGGGCCAAATGGCTTACATCGTCAAGGCGAGGCTGGACAAACAAACGAATTTTTACGGGGGCATCAATTTGGAAAACAACGATACTCATTGAGTCTGTAATAGCAAAAAAAACCTTGCTACAAAAAGGTTGTCCTTCGGGCAGTGCAATAAATGAGCCCCTATGCCCAAAACATTATTGGGTATAGGGGCTATATTTTTAATGGCTTATCGAACCAAAGCCGAAACTTTTCTCAATTTATTCCGGCTGACGCTAAATGTAGAGTTGTAACCATCCATTTGATTTTGAATCAAGCCTGCTTCTTGCATCAGCTTGAGGTGATCGTTAAGAAAATCTGCATCCAATTGTGTGTGGATCAGCAAATCTACCCAGGCCGCTTCGGTCCATTCACGTAAACAATCCAAAATGGCTGAGGTTTCTGGCTGACAGAGTAGTTCCAAAATACCAATGGCCTTACTGACTTTTTCACCCTGGGCGAAAAAGCGGTTTTTAATGCTAGTGTTCATGGTGTGTTTCAGTGTTTCATAAGCAAAGACAATTCAAAAAAGAACCGATTCAAAGTTGTATCTTTATTTCGGTTCCGTTCCTGATACACTTTTACGAATCCACGGCGAAAAGGTTACACGCAAGGGGAATTTTTTTTTATAATTTCAGCCATTAAATTTAGCTGCGCTTTAATAACCAAAAAACCATTGAACCATGCCAATCAGAATGGAAGAAGATGACCCCAAAGGTGGGGGAAGACAAAACCCAAATCCCAACAACAACAATCGAGGCGGCGGCGGAATGGGCTGGTTGATTCAGCTTTTGCCTCTCGCCATTTTGTTTTTGTTCAAACGTCCCAAACTCCTGATCCCCCTTCTCCTGGTGGGAGGTGTGTGGTACTTTTTCCTGGGTGGGCAGGAAATGCTCAGCGGTGGTGGCGGTGACCCCAGCGCTTATGAAGAAATTGAAGACGAAAATGCTCCAGTGCAGTTTTCACTGGGTGCATCCCTGAGCCCCGAACGTTTTGACAAAGCTCAGGTATTTGAAGCCCTGTCCTATGGTCAAAATGGGCAATTGAATCGCATGCCCAGCAAAGTCAGCTTGCTAGCCTTTGCACCCCGCCGGATGCATCAGGGCGGTCAAGGTTCCTGTGTAGGTTGGGCCAGCGCCTACGCCGCACGAAGTATCCTGGAAGCTCGGGCGACTGGCCGCAACCCCAATCAGGTGGTATTTAGCCCAGCTTACCTCTACAATCAGATCCACCTCGATGACTGCCAGGGTGCCTACATGATTGAAGCCATGAAGTCGATGTCCCAAAATGGGGCCATGCCTTTCCAGGCTTTTGGCTACGACGAATCCACTTGTGAAAATTACCCTGACAAAACCGACATTCGCGAAGCCCAAAAGTACCGCATCAAAGGTTACAACCGCCTCACCGTAAGTGCAGAAGAACAAGCGCCCGACATCGAAGCCATCAAACAAAACCTGGCTCAAGGGGCTCCTGTCGTCATTGGAATGATGGTGGGCGGAACCTTCATGAGCAACATGATCGGCCGTAAAGTATGGCAACCTACCCAACGCGACTACAACATGGGTGGTTTTGGTGGCCATGCGATGTGCGTCATTGGCTACAACGACGATTTTGAAGGGGGAGCTTTCCAAATCATGAATTCCTGGGGGGAAGACTGGGGTGACCAGGGCATCTTCTGGATGAGTTACGAAGATTTTGAGTACTTCACCAAGGAGGCTTATGGTTTGTACCCCATGGGCTCGGCGCAAGACAAACAGGTGAATCCTGGTAAACTGGCCATAGAATTTGGTTTGTACGACAACGACAAACAAGCCGTTATCCCCGTTAAACAGGTGAGTGACATTGTCTTTCGTACCAATAGCACGCTAAGCAAAGGCCAAAAATTCAAAGCTCTGATTGCCAACTCGGTAGATTGTTACGTGTACATCTTCGGTCAGGAAACGGATGGATCCAGCTATGTGCTATTCCCTTACACAGAGAAACATGATCCATACTGTGGCATCGTAGGTACCCGCCTCTTTCCCAAAGACCATTCGATGGTGCCAGATGCGAAAGGACAACGGGATTACATCGCTATCGTGATCAGTAAAACCGAACTGGACTACGCAGCCCTAAACGAGGAAATCAACGGAGCTTCCGGCAGTACCTATGCCGACCAACTCAAAGCGGCCTTGGGCAACAAGCGGATGCGGACCACCAGCTTCAAAGCGGGAAATACCATCGCTTTTGAGGCGGATGTTAAGGATAGTGGTGCGGTAGTAGGCGTTGTAGTGGAAGTGGATAAGAAGTAGATTTTATGAACAGATGAATAAGCCGACGCCAGTTGGGGTAGATGTGAGGACTGGCTGGCGTCGGTCGTTTTTATTCTTCACGGGTGTAAAAAATGTCACCGGCAATGTCTCCCCCTTTTGCATAAGCTGCCACACCCCCCCAAACACACCCCCTATTTTCTCTCCTTTTCCAAAAAAAATTCCCAACTTTGCCCTCCAGTATGAAACAGATAGCCATCACAACAACTGCCATAATTTTGCTCATGGCCAGTGGGTGTAATCAATCTGCCGAGGATTCGAGCGCAATCCCGGCCAAGACCCTTTTTTCGACCATGCCAGCCAGTGTCACCGGCATCGACTTCATCAACCAAATCCAGTATACCGAGGAATACAATCCCTATACCTTTCGCAATTTTTTCAATGGCGGCGGCGTAGGCTTGGGCGACATCAACAATGACGGCCTGGTGGATGTATTTTTTTGTGCCAATTTTGAAAGCAACCGCCTCTATCTAAACAAGGGCAATTTCCAGTTTGAAGACATTACCCGCAAAGCCGGGCTCAGCACCAAAAACGTCTGGTCTTCTGGTGTAGCCATGGCCGATGTCAATGGAGATGGCTTGCTGGATATCTATGTTTGTAAATCGGGCAAACCCGGTGGCAATCGCCGCTACAATGAACTTTTCATCAACAATGGTGACCTGACTTTTACGGAAAAAGCCGCCCAATACAACCTGGCCGATATGGGCCTTTCCTCCCACGCGGCTTTTTTCGACTACGACCGCGATGGCGACCTGGACTGTTACCTGCTCAACAACTCCATGAAATCCGTAGGTGGATACGACCTGGTGAAAGGCCAGCGCAATGTGCGGGACAACAAAGGGGGCAATAAACTGTACCGCAACGACAACAATAAATTCGTAGATGTGAGTGCCGAAGCGGGTATCTACGGCAGCAGGATCGGGTTTGGCCTGGGTGTGACCATTGGCGACGTGAACCGCGATGGCTGGCCGGATATTTATGTGTCCAACGATTTTTTTGAGCGGGATTACCTCTACCTCAACCAAAAAAACGGCACTTTTAAAGAAGATCTGGAAAATTGTATCCAGGAATTGAGCTTCAGTTCTATGGGCGCTGATATGGCCGACGTCAACAACGATGGCTACCCCGAAATCTTTGTGACCGACATGCTTCCCGAAACGGAAGCGCGGATGAAGACCAAAACCAATTTTGAAGACTGGAACAAATACCAACGCAATGTCCTAAATGGCTACCACCGTCAATTTACCCGCAATGTATTCCAGCGCAACAATGGCGACGGTACCTTCAGTGAAATTGGACGTATGTCCGGGGTTTTTGCCACCGACTGGAGCTGGGGTGCCCTCATGACGGATCTGGACAACGATGGCCAAAAAGACATTTTCGTAGCCAATGGCCTCCTGCGCGATTTGACCGATCAGGATTACATCAATTTTTATTCCGACCCCGCCAATGTGCAGGGGCTGATGCAAAAAAAGAAAGGGGTCATCACCAAAATGGTGGATGCCATGCCTTCCGAGCCCGTGCCCAATTACGCTTTTGCCAACCAGGGCAATTTTAACTTTAAAAACAAGGCCGTAGAGTGGGGCCTGGGTGAACCTAGTTTTTCCAATGGCTCCGCTTACGGTGACCTGGACAACGATGGTGACCTGGATCTCGTGGTCAACAACATCAATCAAGCCGCTTCCATCTTCCGCAACAATGCCGAAGTGCAGCGCAAACAAAAAGCCAATTTCCTCAATCTGGAATTACAGGGTGAAGGCAAAAATCCCTTTGCCATTGGCACACAGGTGAGCATTCGCCACCAGGGCCAGACCTTGTTTCAGGAGCTTTTCCCCATGCGTGGCTTCCAATCTTCAGTGGATTATCGACTCAATTTTGGTCTGGGAGCCTGGACCAGCGTGGACACCTTGGTCATTGCCTGGCCTAATGGTCGGTACACTTTACAAACCCAGGTAAAAACCAATCAGCGGCTCAAATTCAAGCAGGTGGATGCTCAATCGGATGAATTCCCCCTGGCGGAACCTCATTATAAACCTTTTATCTCCAAAGTGGCCGATGCCTTGAGTTTCAAGCATCAGGAAAATGAGTTTTCCGACTTCGACCGCGATCGGCTGATTTACCAAATGATGTCTTACGAAGGCCCCCGTATGGCCAAGGGAGACGTCAATGGTGATGGTTTGGAAGACTTATTTATCGGCGGGGCAAAGGATCAGGCTGGGGCAATTTTTGTACAACAACCGGGTGGAAAATTTCGCCGCAGCGCCCAACCCGCTCTGGAAGCGGATAAAGTTTCTGAAGACATGGACGCCCTCTTTTTTGATGCAGATGGCGATCGTGACCAGGATTTGTACGTCTGTAGTGGCGGGTACGAATTTCCCAATAGTTCCAGCTCCCTGATTGACCGTTTGTATTTCAATGATGGGCGGGGCAATTTCACCAAATCCAATCAAATCTTACCCACCTTCCAGTTTGAAAGCACTTCTTGTGTCGATGCTGCCGATGTGGATGCTGATGGTGACCTGGATTTGTTTGTAGGCGTACGTTTACGCCCCTTTGAATACGGTGCCCCAGTGAATGGCTACGTGTTGCGCAATGATGGCCGGGGAAATTTCAGCGATGCCACGGCACAAATTGCCCCACAACTGCTCAACTCAGGCCTCTACACCGATGGACGCTGGGTGGACATTGATGGTGATCGGGACCCTGATCTAATTGTGTCCGGCACCTGGATGCCCGTGCGGGTATTCCAAAACAACCGGGGCCAATTGAAAGAAATGACCAATGAACTGGGTTTGGCCCAGAGCAATGGTTTTTGGACCTGCATCGAACCTGTAGACGTAGATGGCGATGGTGATTTGGATTTGTTATTGGGCAACCTGGGCAGCAATACCCGACTCAAAGCAGACGCTAAACACCCCTTGAGCATGTACGTCAACGACTTTGATGGCAATGGTGCCATCGAGCAGTTCATCACCATTTTTGAAGGTGAAAAAGCTTACCCATTTGCCTTGTTGCCCGATGTGGTCAAACAAATCCCTTCGCTGCGCAAAAAATACCTGAAACACGCCCAATACCAAGGGCAGACCATGAGTGATATTTTCCCTCCTGAAACATTGTCCAGCGCAGTTAAATGGGAAGTGTACACAACTCAAACTTCGGTAGCCATCAATGACGGCAAAGGAAAGTTCAGCTTGTTGCCACTGCCTGCTGAAGCGCAAATTTCCTCCACTTATGGCTTAATGGCTGATGATTTGGATCGGGACGGAATAGTGGATATTTTACTGGCTGGCAATTTTTTTCAGGCCAAACCTGAACTCGGCATCAATGCAGGGAGTTATGGTTTGGTATTGAAGGGCTTGGGTAAAGGGAAATTTAGCCCTTTGAACTCCAAACAATCCGGACTCTTGCTCAAAGGCGCAGTTCGGGATGTAGAGCTGGTCAAATCGGGCCAACGCAAAATTTTGATCGTGGCCAAAAATGATGATTGGGTAGAAACCTTTGTATATTAAGTTTTAAAAAAAGTAATTATGAAAAAGCGTGGATTGATGCTTTGGAGTCTGATGTTAGCAGGATCAATCTTGATCCTGAGCGGCTGCCAATCCGAATACGACAAGATGCGCCGCCGGGAGCTGGCTAGTGGAGTGCGCCAAGATAGTTTGTTCTTTGGCATTTACATGGGCATGCCCAGCGAGGATTTTTTTGCCCGTTGCCTGTCCTTGAATCGCCAGCGTATTTTGACCAACAACAGCGATGGCCGTAGGGTACAGTGCTTCATCAAGGGAGAAGACCCGCAGATCATCATGAATTTTTACCCCAATTTTAAAGAAAATCAAATCCGGGAAATGCCCGTGGATTTTCATTACGCCAGTTGGTCGCCCTGGAACAAACATCTTTGGGCCGATAAACTACTTCCCAAAATGGTCTCCATTTTTGAACGCTGGTATGGCAAGGGTTTTATCAAAATGGAAGACAAAGAACGCGGGATAATCTACGTGAAAATTGACGGAAATCGACAAATTGTGATTGGAGCCAAAGACGATCAGTTTGTTAAAGCTAACTTTACCGATCTGACCAATCCAATTGAGGCTGAGGAAATTGAAAACGTTCCGGCCAGACCAAAAACGACTTCGCAAACCGCGCGATAACATGAAACAAATAATCCTTTTGGGCTGCATCCTTATGCTGGGGATGAGCGCGTGTAAAAAAGAATTGCAACAGGCTTCGGAAGTGAAAACCGATACCTTGTTCTCCGAAATGCCTGGCACCGTAACGGGTATAGATTTTGTCAATCAACTGCATTTTGACAATGATTTCAACATCTACACCTACCGCAATTATTACAATGGCGGTGGCGTAGCTCTGGGTGATGTCAACAACGACGGCTTGATCGACATCTATTTCACGGCCAACATGGAAGAAGATCGCCTTTACCTCAACAAAGGCAACTGGCAATTCGAAGATGTTACCCAAAAGGCAGGGGTAAACGGCCGCAAGGCCTGGTCTACTGGCGTAAGTATGGCGGACGTTAATGGAGACGGCTGGCTGGACATCTACGTGTGCAATTCCGGCGATGTCAAAGGCGACAATCGGGAAAACGAACTGTTTATCAACCAAAAGGACGGCACGTTTAAAGAAATGGCCAAGGAATACGGCGTGGCCGACCCTGGTTATTCCACCCACGCGGCTTTTTTTGATTACGACAAGGACGGTGACCTCGACCTGTATTTGCTGAACAATTCCTTTCAGGCCATTGGCAGTTTCAACTTGCGCAAGCAGGTGCGCAACACCCGCGACCCCTTGGGTGGACACAAATTTTTCCGCAACGACGGGGAAAAATTCGTAGACATCAGCGAACAGGCCGGAATTTACGGTAGCATCATTGGTTTTGGCCTGGGTGTAACAGTGGGCGATGTGAACCAGGACGGCTGGCAGGACATTTATGTGTCCAACGACTTTTTTGAACGCGATTACCTCTACATCAACAACCAGCAAGGTGGTTTCAGCGAAGTACTGGAGCAATCCATGCGCTCCATCAGCGCCGCTTCCATGGGGGCGGATATGGCCGATATCAACAACGATGCTTTGCCCGATATTTTTGTAACGGATATGCTCCCAGGCACCGATCGACGGCTCAAAACCAAAACAACATTCGACAACTGGGACCACTACCGCTCCAATGTTGAAAATGGTTATTGGCACCAATTCACCCGCAACATGTTGCAAATCAACAACGGCGATGGCACCTTCAGCGACGTAGGCCGCTTGGCGGGAGTGGAAGCCACCGACTGGAGTTGGGGTGCCTTGTTCATGGACATGGACAACGATGGAATGAAAGATATTTTTGTGGCCAATGGCATTTATCAGGATTTAACCGATCAGGATTACGTTTCTTTCATTGCCGATGAACAAACCAAAATGTCCATCATTTCGCGGCGTGGAGTGAATTTTAAAGCACTGGTAGATTCCATTCCGGTAGAGCCCATTCCCAGCTATGCATTCCAAAATAAGGGAGGTTTGAAATTTGAAAACCAGGCCGAGGCGTGGGGATTAGGTAAACCCAGTCACTCCAATGGCTCGGCTTATGGGGATTTGGACAATGACGGCGACCTGGATTTGGTGACCAACAATGTCAACATGCCCGCCTTCATTTACCGCAACAACGCTGAGACAATCCACCAGGATCACCATTACCTCAAGTTTGAGTTGAGTGGTGCAGGAAAAAACACCTATGCACTGGGGACCAAGATTACATTGAAGTACGCCGACCAGCTACAATACCTGGAGCAAATGCCGATG
>JAIXOO010000130.1 GCA_027486765.1 Saprospiraceae bacterium | reverse complement strand
TACATGTTGAGCCTTAAACATAAATTTTGGGTTTTGTCGATGATAAATCGGTTAAAGTGAAATGACAATCCCCCCGTACAGCATTTATTTCAAAAAGGTGGCTAGGTGTAGAAAAAATTAACTTTAGACATGCTCTTACTTTTCGCTAAGTTGATAAAACCGCCAAGTGAACCACCCGGCCTGCGTACTCAAAGCGATCAAAAACCCAACCCATACCCCTTTTACGCCCCATCCCAATTGGAAAGTGAGCCAATAAGCTACGGGCATTCCCAGGATCCAATAGGCTACAAAAGAGATAAGTGAAGGCATCCGCGTATCTTCCATGCCTCGCAAGAGCGAGATGCCTACCGATTGCATGGCATCAGATATCTGGAACAAGCCAGCGATGACAATCAAAGCAGACGCAATGTCCCAAACTTTGGGGTCGTCGATAAAAGCTCTGGCGATGCTATCCGAACCCAACATAAAACACAAGGCGGGAATCAGCACCAAGCCCACCGCTAAAAACATCGCCGAAAAACCCGACAAGCGAATTTGGCCATGATTTTTTTGTCCGAAAGCTTGTCCAATTCGAATCGATCCGGCAGTCCCAATGGCCATCAGCACCACAAACGTTGTACTCGCCAAAGTCATGGCCACTTGATGACCTGCAAGTGAGTATTTCCCCAGCTGCCCAACCCAAATGGCACCTAAAGAATAGGCTGAGTATTCAATCAAAGCTTGTCCACTGACGGGCAAGGCCAGCCCGATGAATTCTTTGGTTTTGCGCCAGATTTCATCCTTATGGATTACCGTAGTCATCATCGTTTTAAACCGAGCGCTGCGCCGTAGATAAATAATTATGCCGACCAATTGAGCTGCAATGGTAATGGAGAATGAAAACCCCAGGCCTGCTACCCCCATCTGAGGAATGCCTCCAATGCCAAAAACAAAAATCCAGTTGAGGGTGCCGCCTAAAAGGGCGCCGGCTAGCGAAAACACCAAACCAACTTTAGTCATCGACAGCCCATCGATAAAATAAATGAGGTTGAAATACAAAGACATCATGGGCAGCTGGGCAATCAATATCCACAGATAGGGCTGAGCCAACCTGGCCACATCCTGCTCATGTCCCAACAATTGAAAATTAAGTGCAATCGCGATCAACACAATCCCCTCCAGCAATGAAAAAAACAATGCAGTAATTCCACTTGCGTATAAAATTCGTTTGACTTCGGCGGGATCATTCCTTTCGTCTGCTGCGGCCACCAGGGGTGAGGTCATCGACAATCCGCCGATACCGATCAGCGCTATCAGCCAAAAGATGGGATTGGTCGCTCCGGCTGCTGCAACATCGGTCACATTCACTTGCCCAATCATAAATGTGCCCAAAGTAGCAAGGAGCATGCTACTCAGTTCGGCCAGCGCAATCGGTAAACCCAAATGGACGAGGATGCGGAGTTCGGTACGGAAAAGCTGTAGGTTCATAAGTACAGGTTAGCGGGAGCAAGTGTTTGTCGAATGATGGTATTTGAACAAGCAAAGATCGACATAAAGTTTCTTCGATCGTATAAATTTTACCTTCACTCAACAAACCCTGCCCCCAAACCCTGGAACTAGGAACCCTGGAACCCTTTACTTCACCCTTGCCACCGCATGATCCGTAGCTGGCACTGTGCGCAAGAAGGCATAAATGGCACTAATCTCCTCATCCGTCATCACGGTGAACTTCGGCATGGCGGCACTCAGTGAGCCCCCGCCCCGGCGTTTGCCAAAACGTACCGCTTCGGCAAATTCTGCCTCCGTCCATTTGCCAATGCCATGTTCGGGATGTGGAGTGAGGTTGGCCGAAGTGATCTCCCGCAGGTCAGTGGGGTCAATCAAGATGGTGCCACCTGCCAGATAACCTTTGGATTTTTCAGGCTCGAAAGCGTTGTTCGTCGCAAAATCGGCCGAGTGACAGTTGTAACAATCCACCCCGCCATGCACCAGATAGCGTCCGTAGGCTATTTTGTCGGTAACGGGTGGGGCTATGATAGGTTTCTCTGGATAGGGGAAGGGTTTGAATACGGTATTGGCCAAAAACTTGGTGAAAAAAGTAGGGCGACACGGTGGATTGGATTTAGCAACCGGATCCAACTGCGGCGAATCCGAACGCAAAAAAGCCACGATGCTGAAAAGATCTTCGTCCGACAAACGGGGAAAACCGCCCATAACGAAGGAATAAGAACCATCCCGCTTGATGCCCGTGCGCAAAAAATGGATCAACTCTCCATCGGTATAACGGCCTGATCCGTGGGTTTTGTCGCGTGTAATGTTGCCTGAATGCACGTAACCAAACATGGTTGGTACATCCACCATGTGTTTCCCGGTTAATTTATTGCCTTCGCCTCGATGACACTCGGCACAAATGAGTGTTACAAGATGTTCCCCTCTCGCCAGGCGGGTGGAGTCAGGTTTTACCGTTATTTTGACATCTTTTGGCTCGTAGGTAGGAATTCCTCTGAGCTGAATAAACGCAGCTCCAGCAGCTACCAGTAACACAACAGCAATGACTAGAAATCCGAGTACTCGAAAAACCTTCTTCATGATTTTAGGTGTTTTAGGTATAATACAGACATCTACGAGTGGAATGAGGTCGCGGAATATGGCCAAGTTTTTTTGCCATAAAAAAGAGCCTCAACAATCGTGTGTTGATTCACCTTGGTGATCCAAACTTGGTTAATGTGCTAAAACCTAAAAGAGGAGTCGAATAACGAGATTAAAAGTAATACTATTTTTGAATACGTTGTTGTTTTGAATATGATGTTATTTTTGAAAGCGTAAAATTTTTGTGCCATCCCAAGCGACAACCCAATTGGGTAGCCCCGTAAAGAGCAGCAGGTCACTCGGCAATCCTTGCAATGCACGGGCACTTCCAATCGTCTCACCCACATAATATACCCCCTGCTGGCGGAACAAAAGGTATTGATCAAAGGCTTGGAGTTGTTCAATCCCTACAGTTGGCAAAAACGCCTGAAACTGGGCAAAAAGATCAAAACTCAAAACGCCCTGTTCAGGGTCAACCAAGTACACCCCTCTTTCGTTACAAACCAGTTGATTGGGGCTAAAGCGGCGCCCCAACAGCAGGCTTAAATCCTGACTGGAGCTTTTGATGTTGCCTTGCCGATCCATCCGATTAAGGGTATTGAGGCCTGCGTCGTAAATCCAGACTTGCCGATCCCGACTCAGCGCAACCAAAGTTGGCAGTGGAAATTGTTCGGCCTTGAGGCGTACATCCGCCGTTACATTGAGCGTGCGATCCAAAAACAGGAGGGTTTGATAATCGGGATAATACAACAGAATATCGAAGGGATCGCTTACATCTATTTTACCCAAAGTGCCCAAATAACGGTTGCTGAACTCGAAGAGCACCTTTCCTTGTTCGTTGCATTTGTACAACACCTGGCGGGGGGAAACGAAGTAAATTTGTTTGAGTTTGTCGCTGCTCAATACCTGAACCTGGGCTTCAAAACCGTAGACCAATGGAATGCTGTCTATACTTTGGGCTTTGGCCAGTTGGCCCCAAAAAAAGAAACTTATGTACAATGCAGTAGTACTAGCGACCAAACACCAGCCCTTCAGGGTTTTCAAAAAACTGTATTTCCAAATTTTCACCATCGAATACTGCGTAAGAATTGTAATGCAACCATTCACCCAAATTGATATAACGACTCGTTCCGTTTTTTAGCACATGATCGATGGGCAAATGCCGGTGACCAAAGATGTAAAAATCAGCGGGTTTGTACTCCAATTGGGCATTGGTATATACGAGTAGCCATTCATTTTCGGGGCCCAAAAACTCCGTTTGTGGTGGATTCGCGCCTCTACTTTTTCCCGACCAAAACTGGGCTACACCCATGCCAAAGTTGGGGTGCAGGCGGGCAAAACACCATTGAAAAAAAGGATTGGCAAAAATGTGTTTGAGCATCTTATAGCCATAATCCCCAGGCCCCAGGCCATCGCCGTGGCCAATCAAAAAGGTTTTTCCGTTGATTTCTCGCATGATGGGCTGCCGATGAATGGGAATGCCAAACTCATCTTCGAAGTAACGAAACATCCACATGTCGTGATTCCCTGTGAAAAACTGAATGGGGATACCAGCGTCGCGCAGCTCAGCCAGTTTGCCCAAAAAACGGGTGTAACCTTTGGGGACAACCCTTTTGTACTCAAACCAAAAATCAAATAAATCTCCAACCAGAAAAATTTCCTGAGCATCTACACTGATTTGATCCAACCAGCGCAGCAATTGCCGCTCTCTTTCCGAGCTGCTGTATTTTCCCGGGACGCCGAGGTGAAAATCGGAGGCGAAATAAGTTTTTTGCATAAGACATTATTTCCGATTTTTGCTGCTACAAAACAATCAAGCAATGGATTTGAATCTTCAGGGCAAAAACGCGCTCGTCAGTGGTAGCAGCAAAGGAATTGGTAAGGCCATCGCCATTGAGCTAGCCAAACTGGGAGCAAATGTAACACTTATGGCGCGCTCTGCGGAGTTATTGGCAGAAGTTGTACAAGAATTAGTACAAAATCACCCCCATCAACAGCACGATTTTTTGGTAGTGGATTTTACCAAACGGGATGAGTTGCACCAGCGGGTCCTCGGTTTGCTCACATTAAAACCTATCCATATCCTGGTCAACAATACCGGAGGTCCTGGTGGTGGCGCAATTCTGGATGCCAAACCAGAACAGTTCCTCGAAGCATTCCAAAATCACATCTTGTGTAATCATCTCCTGGCGCAATTGGTCATTCCTCGGATGAAAGCCGCAGGTTTTGGCCGCATCGTGAACATCGTTTCTACTTCAGTGCGGGTGCCTCTCGACAATTTGGGGGTTTCCAATACTACTCGTGGGGCGGTAGCCTCCTGGGCAAAGACCCTCGCCAACGAAATTGCCGCTACTGGTATCACCGTAAACAACGTTTTACCCGGGTTTACGGAAACGGAACGCCTGGAAGAAGTCCTCAGCGGAGCCGCTCAACGCAAAGGCATATCCCTCGAAGAAGAGATGCAACAAGCCAGGGAAACCATCCCCGCCAAACGATTTGGTACTCCCGAAGAAATCGCTTCAGTTGCCGCTTTTTTGTGTACACCTGCCGCTGCCTACGTGACAGGTACCAGTATCTTGGTGGACGGGGGGAGGACGAGAAGCATCTAAGGAATGAAAAGTGAAAAATGAAAAATGAAAAACGAATTCCATTTTTCATTTTTCATTTTTCACTTTTCATTTCCACCTACCCTGCACCCGGTATTTTATGTTATTATCAATAAAAATGTTATAAGAAACCAGAAAGATTTTTTATATTTGCAGAGCTAATTGCTCTCCTAGCTCTTGTTTTATAGTCTTGCACAGGATTCATACTCATGAAAAAGCCAGTTTGACCTTTGTAAAGGTCATCCAATTGATCTGGTTTCTATTTCGTCATCTTTTTCACAATCATAATACCCATGATTCGGCTATTTATATCCGTGCTACTAACAGGTTGTTATCTCTTCGCGTCCGCTCAAACTGCGCGCATCATTAACCAGACTGAGTCTGCCTATTTGCTTTTCGAAGCAGAAGCGTTTGCTGACAATCAAGCAAGCGGACAAGGTCAAACGGCTAATTGGGAGATAAAACAAGATGGAAAAACCAAAGGTGTCACCACTACTGCTGACCGCAATTTTCCCAATCTTGACTACAATGCATCAAAGCTTGTTTACCACATTCAGGTGACCAACAGTGGTAATTATACCTTGTACTTCAGTCGCAAACTTTCTGCACCAACGGCAAGTTTTGTACTGCCTCGAATCAACGAAGCCGCCGCCAATAATATCCGTCGCCGGGTAACCGCCACAGGTGGCCCTGATGCTGAATACGTTTGGCAAAATTCTCGCCGCACATTTTTCTTCAACGCCAATACGGTCTATACAGTGGTTTTGTTGCCCGAAGCAACCCACAATATGACCATTGACAAATTGTTGTTCCACAAGGATGAAACCCTGGAAGCAGCTTCTTTGTCAAAAGCGGTGTTAAAAACTACGGCACCCACCAACGAGTCCATCAAAGGGCTTCTGGCTTATAACTTGCCAGAAATGGGGCAAGGTAAAAACTGGCTTTTAAACACTGCTGCATCGACTGGTGCAAAAGTTGTAGACAATCCCGCAACCGCAAAAGGTTATTTCCCTTATTCAGGTAAGTCTTTCATTGAACTGGAAAGGGTCAATGGAAAAGCTCGTTTGGTGATGGAGCCCCTGAACTATTCTACTTGCTTCATGTTCTTTGGCGATTTAGCCCTGAACCTGAAATTGATGTCACCCAATGAATTTGTGAGTCCTTTGGATACCGTAAAAGTCTGGGCTGAATTGGAAGGCCTTTTTTCTCAAAGGGTTCAATTGGCTGAATTCACGGGGCTGAACATGACCTACCAAAACATTGAAGCCAAGGCTCCAAATAGTGTCGCTTTTTACAATAAGATCACTTACGTGGTTGAGTTTTCTGGCGAGGGTGACGAGAAACTTTGGTTGGACGACATGTCGGTACAATTCCAAAGTACCGCTTTCAATTTCTTGATCCCGCCAGCAGATTTGTCAATCGTGGAGGATACCCTGATTTTGGGTGCACCATTTTATACCTTCTCTATCCGTGGTAACCTGACCGATACCATGGTTAAAAACTCTACGTTCTTCTGGAGCTTTAAAGGTTTGAGAGATACGGTGGTCAAATCAAAGGACACCCTGCGGTATGTTTTTCCAAGAACTGGCTTTTACGACCTGACTTTGACTTTGCGCACCCGGTCTTTCATCGATCCAAGCTGCGATAGTGTAACCACAATCGTGTCTAAGACAATCTTTGTACCAACCTTTGATCCAAGTAAGCTCGATCCTCCGAAACCACCAAAAGATACAGTAGTTACACCACCTAAAGATACGGTGGTCACCCCTCCAAAAGATACCATCACGAATCCTGTAGATACAACCGTAGTCATTGGTGGTCCTGGGGATACTGTGGTAACCAATCCACCGGATACCATCGTCACTCCGCCAAAGGATACAGTGGTGACTCCACCTAAAGACACAGTGGTCACTCCTCCTAAAGATACAGTTGTGACTCCTCCGAAGGATACCGTAGTAACACCTCCTGTTGATACTATTGATACAGGTAACCCAGATATTCCTTTGGATGTTGCTCCTGAAGGACTAAAGGTTTATCCAAACCCAACCACAGATCTGTTGATCATCCAGACCGATAATTATGTCAAACTCTTTTATGACTTGACCAACTCGCGAGGGCAATCCCTGTACAAAGGTCAATTTGTGCAACAAATTCTACTTTCGATAGGCTCCGAACCGACTGGTTTCTATTTCTTACGAATAACCGATGCCAAGGGGAACCAGATCGGGAACGTCCAGAAAATTGTCAAACGATAACTTTACAACAAGTAATGCCAATTAAAAAAGCCTCCTGTTCAGTTCGAGCAGGGGGCTTTTTCTTTACCTTAACCGGAGGCCTTCACAAAAGGGAAATGAGCACTTATTTTTGCCCCACTGCTAAGTGATCTTTACGGCCATTCCTCCACAATGGGCGAATTAAAAGAATACAACAGTAGGTCGTGAGTCGTGACCAAGCCAATCAATCGCTCAGCTTCAACAACTGGTATGGCATGAAATTGATTGGCTAAAAAAATATCTGCGGCTAGTCCAATGGTATCTTCTGGCTCCAGGGTAAGGGGATGTTCGGTCATCAGGTCTTTAGCTCGCAGTACTTCGTATTCTTTTTCTGACCAGGTTCGGCCAGTTGTTTGTAAGGACAGTACATAGGCCACTTTGTAAAAATCCTGTTTGCTGATGATGCCAAGTAGTTTGTCATTTGACTCTACTACCGGCAGGTGATGAAACTCGTTTTGGTCAAATATTGCTTTGATTTGAAAAGCACTGGCCGAAGGGCCGACGGTAACCAATTTGGAGGTCATTACTTCGCTAATGGGTCTATTCGGATTCATAATACATGTGTATTGGGTGAAACAGATAAGGAAACAGGCTTAAACGTTTAAGTGTTCCTCCAGATCTTCATTCGTCACAAATCAAAAGTACGTAGCCTATTTTGGGCATGCACTGAGCAGTGTCAAACCTAAGTGGTGATATTTATCAAAAAATGGGTTGAGTGAGGCTGGCGATTAGACCCTTTTACGACTTTCCCGGTATTGGAGCAATTCATTCAATACGGTGTACAACTCCTCTACGGAAGGGACGATTTTTTGGAAAATGATTTTATCATCCAATAAAATGGCGGGAATACCTGAAATGCCATAACTGAGGATTTCATTGACGTTACTTATTTCCAGTAACTCTATCTCCAAGTCCAAGGCCTCTAGGGCAGCCAACAGATTGGCCTTTAGTGCGCGGTCTTTGGCCGAGCCTATCCCTAATAGCTTGATTTGGGCCTTGCTTGATTTCTCCATCGCGTTTCGTTCAAATATTGTTCTTCTCATGGCATTACTACTCTACCCACGCAAGATCAGGGTTCTCTGTTTTTTTGTGAATGACTTTTGTCATCAGATTAAGTGACATATTAAGTCATTACCAAAAGAATACTTATCTTACCTTCACGGCACAAAATTATCATTGGTTTGGACTGGATAATTGCACATCAACACGATTCTGAAGCAGCCTTACGTTTGAAGGCCATCATCAAAACGGCCACCGACGGCATCATCATCATCGATGAAGCAGGGATCATTGAACTCGTAAATGAGGCCGCCGCGCGTTTGTTCGCTTATTCAGAAGAAGAATTGGTGGGGCAGAACATCAGCATGCTCATGCCAAACCCCCACCGGGACATACACGATAGCTACATCCAAAACTACATCCGCACTGGCGTGCGAAAAATCATTGGCATCGGAAGAGAAGTGATGGGCTTGCGTAAAGACCAAAGCACTTTCCCCCTTCGCCTTAGCATCAGTGAGGTTCAGCTGCCGGAAAGGATGGTATTCACTGGCATTTTGCACGATTTAAGCGCCCAAAAAGCTGCCGAAGCCCGCATTGTAGAACTCAATCAACACCTGGAAGAAGAAGTCAATACCCGCACTGAAGAACTCGCAGCAACAATCAATCAGCTCCTGAATACCAACAATCAATTGGAGTTCGAAATTCAGGAACGCAAGGCGGCGGAAACTACCTTGCGTAAAAACGAACAGGAACTACGCAAAGCCATTGAAAAAGAGCGGGAATTGAACACCCTTAAGTCGAGGTTCGTGTCGATGGCTTCCCACGAGTTCCGTACACCTTTAAGCACCATCCTCTCTTCAGCGGATTTGCTGGAGATGTATTCCCAGGAAGACCAACAAGACAAAAGGCTAAGGCACACCACCCGCATCAAATCCGCGGTCAACAACCTGATCAGCATCCTGAATGATTTTTTGTCTTTGAGCAAACTTGAGGAAGGAAAAATCACCATTACCCCCGTCGAATTCGACCTGGAAGAATTTTGTGAGGAAGTGATGGACGACGTACAAGCCATTTTGAAGCCGGGGCAGATGCTCCAACACCACGGGGTAGGCCCAAATACATTGATAACACTGGACAAAAAGATGTTGAAAAATGTATTCATCAACCTTTTTTCCAACGCCATCAAGTATTCTGAGCCAGGCAAAACCATCGATTGTTATGTGTCGATTGAATACAATGAGTTGAATGTCAGCATTCAAGATCATGGCATTGGGATACCAGAGGAAGAGCAGCAACATCTGTTCACCCGTTTTTTTCGAGCCCACAACGCTGAAAATATTCCGGGAACAGGTTTGGGATTGAATATTGTCAAACGTTATGTGGAGTTGATGAACGGACGCATCCATTTTGAAAGTACATTGGGCGAGGGTACTACCTTCCACGTTCACATTCCCTTACCTTCATAGTATGACGCAAAAAATTACTTCCCGATTTTTTTAGAGGCTTTTGAATAGGAAGCTCACTTAAAATGAAGCGTTCGACTTCCTATTCAAAACCCAAATCGGGAAGTTAATTTTTCTGCGTTACATAAAACACCACAACGATGAATAAGCAAAAAATTCTGGTCATTGAAGACAACCAGGAAGTGCGCGAAAACCTGGAGGAAATCCTGGAACTCTCTGGGTATGAGGTGCATTTGGCCGAAGATGGCACCGTGGGTGTAGATGCAGCCCAAAGGGTCAAACCGGACCTAATTCTTTGTGATGTAATGATGCCCAAACTGGATGGTTTTGGCGTACTCAATATTCTGGGCAAACGCCCCGAAACTGCCGCGATTCCCTTTGTGTTTTTGACGGCCAAAACCGAAAGGGTTGACTTCCGCCGGGGCATGAACCTGGGCGCAGACGACTACATCACCAAGCCCTTTTTTAAGGATGAACTCCTGGCTGTGATCGAAACCAGGCTGAAAAAAAGTGAACACCTGCGCAAACAGTTCGACCGTACCGAACAGGGCATCACCGCATTCATCAACGCAGCTAAGGGCTACGAAGAGCTCAAAAAACTATCGGATAACCGCAAGATCAAACACTACAAAAAGCGCGATCTGGTATATGAAGAGGGCGATTACCCCCGCTACCTCTATTTTGTCAAAAGTGGCAAGGTGAAGGTTTTTAAAACCAATGAAAGTGGCAAGGAATACATCATCGACATTTTCACTGAAGGTGATTTCATTGGATACGTCAACCTGATCAAAGACAGTACTTATGACGATTCAGCGGCAGCGCTTGAAGATGCCGAAGTGAGCATCATTCCCAAAGAAGACTTCACCGCGCTACTCCACGCCAATCGCGATGTTTCCTCCCAACTGATCAAAATGTTGGCCAACAACATCGCCGAAAAAGAAGAACAACTCCTACAACTGGCCTACAACTCCGTACGCAAACGGGTAGCCGACGCGGTCCTCTTGCTCGCTGAAAAGGAAGGCCGGGACGAAATAAATGTCTTACGCGATGACCTGGCCCGCATCGTGGGCACGGCCAAGGAAAGTGTGATCCGCATGCTCACCGAATTCAAGCAAGACGGCTACATCGACATCACCGACGGCATGATTACGATTCGGGATAAGAAGAAATTGATGAATATGCCCGCGTAAGTGAAAAGTGAAAAGTGAAAAGTGAAAAGTGAAAAGTGAAAAGTGAAAAGTGAAAAGTGAAAAAAATGCATGTTCCCTCGCTTTCCAAATTTTTAAGAAAAAAAATTGCAGGGAACAGATGAGAAACAAATGTTATACCAGCTTTTCACTTTTCACTTTTCGCTTTAAAAGATTTTCCCCTCAATCACCTGCAACACATCCAACTTCCCACCGCCCAAATGGGCAAAAGCAATGATGCTGCACTGGCTGTCTACCCAATTTGCAGGCAAAGTAAAGGTATAGCTGCGTGAGCTTTTTTTGCTGCTCTTTAACTCTCCACCGATCAAATCGCCATCAAAAGCAGTGAGCATGTCGCGCAAGTTGTGGCGGTGGCTGTAGTCGCTTTTTTTGCCATCCGGGGTGAGTTGCACATCTACGATCTGGTCTTCGGCGAGCATCACACTGAGGCGGATATCGTCTTGGGGTAAGGTTTGGAGCACCTCGGTATCGATGGTGACTTGTAGCACTCGGGTCGTTGCATTGTAGGTTTTGCTGAGTTTTAGATCCACTATGGGCGCAACAGCCAACTCCTGTGCAATAAATCCAGCCCATTGCGAGCGACCCAATTGTAGGTCAAATTCGCCATCGTACAATTTGCGGTTCACCACTGCGGAAGGATATCCCAGTGGTTTGCCCATTAGGTTGATGATGCCATCGCCCTCGGGAGTGCGGAAATCGTACTTGCTATCGGGATAGGGCGGAGCGAAGGAACCCGCGTGTACGCCTACAGAAATCACCTGATCTTTGTACAGTTCCCGCAAATTGAGCACCTCCACCGTACCCGCCGGACAATTGACGCAGCGCACGCCGGTGAATTCTTCGATCAGGATTCTCCGCTTGACGTTCACGTTGGGGCCACCCGGCTCCAGGGGTGTAATTATGGGAGGTATTTCTTCACAACTAAAAAGCGAAAAGGCCAGGAAAAAGGAGAGAATGAGGCT
>JAIXOO010000366.1 GCA_027486765.1 Saprospiraceae bacterium | reverse complement strand
GCGGTGTATCACAATTCTTTCAAGCTTGGCGATGGAGCGGGCAAAAAAACTATCCTGCTTAACCTGGGAGATCTCCGGGATGTGGCCGAGGTTTTTGTAAATGGGAAATCTGCAGGGATCTTATGGAAAAAACCCTACCAGGTAGACATCAGCCAATTGGTTCAGCCGGGTACGAATGACCTCAAGATCGAGATTGTTAATTTGTGGATCAACCGACTTACGGGTGATATGTTACTCGACCCGAAAGATCGGTTCTGCAAAACGAATCAGTCTTACATGACTTCAGAAATTTGGCCCGGCGGAGATGAACCGTTCAGAATTCAGACTGCGGGGTTATTGGGGCCGGTTACTTTAAGCGAAAAATAGCATTGGTTATTGGCATTTTTTAACACGTTAAAAGCAGGTTATTCTCATTGGAACAGGCACGTGCCCTCAAAACAAATCATCCAGCTTCAAGGTTTTTAAAACCAATTCATTTGTTTTCAATTTTATAAAACTAAAAATTGAAAAATAATTGGAGATTTAGCACTATTGGTTTATCTTTATCAAGCGGGCGGGACAAGCACGCATATTTCCGTGTTAGTGGCAACCTTGACGAACGACACTGCAAACTTAAACAGACCATAAAATCAATAAGATATGGATTCAATTTCACCAAACATTTTCGTAAAAGACATCAAAGAGACCATTAACTTTTACAAACAATTAGGATTTAACGTTGTTGCGACAGTTCCCGAACAAGGCGACCTTGTTTGGGCAATGATGACTTGCGGAAACGTAACTTTTCTGTTTCAGACTTTTGAAAGTTTAGGCAATGACTTGCCAATGATTTCAAGACAAAGCGGTGGCTCATTGCTTTTGTACATTCAGACAACTGAAATCAGAAAATTCTTTGACCAAATAAAAGACAACGTAAAAGTGGTTAAAGAACTTGAAAAAACATTTTACAGTGCGACAGAATTTTCAATAGAAGACAATAACGGTTATCTGCTGACTTTTGCCGAAGATGAAAAATAGGACGAACATAAAACTTCCGCTGACGGACAATGAAAAAGCAAATTTGAGAAAGAATAAAGTCAAAATTGCTAACATTCTTGACTTCGCAACTGACGAATTGGAAGTGTTGTTAAACGCTACACCTGAACGAGCAAAAGAAATTTATGCGTTAGCAGAATTTCAAACCGCTCCGTCAGTCGGAATAAAGTTTGCCGAAGACCTTGTGTTTTTAGGTTATTATTCACTCCAGGAACTAAAACAAAAAGACGGTGCTAAACTCACCGACGAATACGAACAGAAAAGAGGTTATTGGATTGACCCTTGCGTTGAAGACCAATTTAGATTAATCGTGAATTTTGCGAACACAAATGACACGAAAAAAACGTGGTGGGACTTTACCGAAGAACGAAAAAAGTTTCGCGCTGAAAACGGTTATCCAAAAAGTAGACCTCAAAAAGCGTGGTTTGAAACATTAGGATATGAACGAAAAGACAATAAATAGAATTCATTAACCCGACACAAAACAACGACCCGTTAACAGGAGTTTTGCAAAAAGCGGGTTCAGTGCTAAGTTGAACATTTGGAAAATAAGTATCAAAAAAATGACAACAGAATTCTTAAGCATCATTCCAGTACTACCATCAGCAGACCTTGAAAGGGATATTGCTTGGTACAAGGAAAAATTAGGTTTTGAAATTTATTTCTCTGATAAAATGTACGCTGTACTTTACAGAGAAAATATTGGTTTACACCTACAGTGGCACGCTGACACACCTGACGACCCATTGCTTGGCGGTTCGGTAATTAGAATATATGTAAAAAACATAGCTCCACTTTTTGACGAACTTGTAGAAAGAGGAACGGTTACTAAAGGCAGTTTAAAAATCAATACACCTTGGAAAACAAACGAGTTTGGATTTTACGACCTAAACAATAATGCAATTTTTATAATGGAGGATACGCTAACCACCTTCACCAACTAAAATACTCGCTATGGAAGTTGATAAAGTCATTGAATTCATTAGTCGTGGAAGGACTGACTATATTTTTGACTTATTAAAACAACCTATTATGCCGACGAGAAAACAATTTCATACTTACTAGACAATGGTGCAGACAAAACAGCTAAGGACGCAAACGGAGATTCACCTCTAAGTTGGGCAAGCGAACATTTACGACCAGGAACCATTTTGTCATTGTTAACTTATGACGGATTTCAAATTAGTGATAAACATAAAACATTAAACAAAAGCGACCACGGACACGGTTGGGGAAACAGTATGGATTGGAATTTACTGGGTGACTATTTGCCTGAGTAGAAATTAACTATGCACAACATGGGTATTGCTGCAAGTGCTGCAGGACGTTGTAATCTTCGGCTGTAGTTCGCTATCAGCAGCGGTTTCGGCGGACAGAATTCTGCTGGGCTTTTAGTTTTTATCTTGTACTTTTAGATCTTTAACTGGGCAGCGGTTCCGGGCTGGACGTTATAAAATATCCCACCTGCAGCAATACCTGTCCGTTATCAGCTTTTTCAAACCAACACGTAAATGAAACCAACACTTTACACCTTGTCACTTCTGCTACTTTCATTCAATACATTCGGACAAGCAAGTTATTCCGGGTTTATTGATCAATACCCCATTGAATTGGTAGCAAACATTTATTCTGACGGAGTTGTAAGTGCATTTTACGCCTACTCTAACTATGACGAACCCATTGTAATCAACGGTACTCTTAAGCAAGGGAAGCTGACACTTAACGAAAAAGACAACAACGGAAAAAACAAAGCTATCCTGATTTTTGAAAATTTTGACACAAAGCGCAATCAGTTAGAAGGAACCTGGAAAGACCTAAACTCAAACAAACAATTCAAAATCAGGTTAACAAAAAACTTTGACATTGATTCGGGAGAAAATATAGAGTGGACAAACAGAGAAATCATTCAGTCTGTTTCATTAAAAGACAAATATTTCAAATTGTTAATTTCCAAAGCAAAAGGTGATTTTTATGCTACTGTAACTGGTGTAAAAATTGTTGAAAAAAAGACCGACAAATTGGTTCAGCAAATTGACTTGGACTGTCAGCTACAGGGAATAAACAATATGAGTGTTGGAGATTACAACTTTGACAACATTGAAGATTTTTCTGTATTTCAGCAAAGTTTTGCTGGGCCAAATACTTCAAGTTTGTACTTTCTCTACAACCCAAAGTCAAACCAGTATTTTGACAGCGGATTTAGCGGAATATCATTGGAATTTGACGGCAAGACAAAAAGGATTCACGAACGTGATCAATGTTGTGCAGGTTCAATCGTCACTACAGCAGAATACAAAGTCATTAACAACAAAATGGTTTTAGTGAAAAAAAGATGTTTCAAGTGGGACGATAAAAAAGAGGAATTAGTAGAACGAAAAATCGAAGATTGCAAATAGAACAAGGGCCAATGACAGCTAAGTAGTGGGGCAAAAATATTACCCAAACAGTGAACTTCGGATTAAGCAAAAAACCGCCCGCTAGTGCCAGTGTATCGCTGGAATAAGTCTCCAATTATTCCCTGGTCACTGACGCACGAGTAAGCACACCTTCCTTGGTGTTCAAAAATCAAACAAAGCGTCCATTGTCAGCGAATTTTGCACCAAACTCCCTGCATACTCATTTTGTGCTAGACCAAAAGTCCGCATTCAGTCTGTCTCTATCAAGGTAGTAAAAAACCAGTTAAAGCCAAAAAATAGGGCAATAACTGGCTCTAACTATCTTTTTTTACGACTTAGAGCCAGTTATTATGCTCCTCAATGGAAAAATATTTGTTAATTATTCGGAATATATACACTAGCCTGCCACGAGCTAACAAACAAAATTTGCAACAACAGACAAAGTGAACAAAAGCAACGAACCGCTAAATGTGGTTTACCAAAATTCCGAGAAAAAATCCTCGCTTCGCTCAATTCTTTTTCGGAACTTCGCAAAGCAGCAGCGCCTTGGATGCGATAAACACTACCCATTAAAAAATGACTACATGAGAAAGCATGTTTTACTGCTTACAACCATTACCATTGTCTTTATTGTTTTAGGGTTTATCATAAAATCAAAATATTACTACTTCCCTTACCTAAATTTAATTGAGTACTTTCTGTCGTTTTTATTATTGCTCATTACGCTTGTTTCCATGCTTCGGAAAACCAAGGTTAATTCAAAGACGAAATTGGTAGCAGGTTTTATTTCTATTGTCGTTCTAATGAGCATCATCAGCTTATTAAACTTTACGTTCGAGTGGCATCCACTTACCCTAAATCCACCGTTTAGCAAATCGCAATCTTTTGAAGTCGATCATGAGCCTTACGAGTGGAAAACTGCAACACCCAACAGTTATGGATACAAAAATGAAACCTTATCAGCCTACTTTTCCAAACTTGAAAAATGGGAAAGACTTCGTGGGCTTCTCATTGTAAAAGATGACAAACTGATAATTGAGAAATATTTTGCTGGCACAACAAAATACAGCGCGTTCAACGTTCATTCCGTCACTAAAAGTGTAACTTCTGCACTTGTCGGCCTGGCTATTCAGCACAATTATATAAAATCTGAGCATGATTTGGTTCTGCCATTCTTCCCAGAATATCAAAATAACTCATTCGGGAGCTTTAAAAAAGCAATGACAATCAAACACCTTCTTACAATGCGTGGGGGCTGGGCAGGTTGGGACGGATTCCAGACTGTAGAGCAATGCATAACTAAGGAACATCTTCAGGTAATGCCTGACACTGAATTTAAATATTTTACCGGCGCTCAAAATGTCCTATCCGCCATAGTGACCAAAAGCACAAAACAGTCAACAAAGGAATTTTGTGACCAATTTTTATTGCAGCCACTTGGAATAAAAAATGCCTTTTGGCGTAAAGTTGATGGGTATTATGTTGGAGGGGACGAATCCTATTACACAGCCAGGGATCTTGCGCGATTTGGAGCATTGTTCCTCAATAAAGGTAAAGTTGACGGCAAACAATTATTAGACTCAGTCTGGGTCAACAAAACATTGATGAATTATACCGATTTAAGTAAGGAGTTTCGTTCGCTGGACAGTTATGATGAAATCGGTTATGGATTCTGCTGGTGGATTTTTAAGACCAAAGACAACCAGACAATTTATTCAGCAAGGGGTAAAGGAGGACAACACATCATCTTAATTCCTGACAAAAGAATTATAGCAGTAATTGTCCAAGAATGGAACCCCTTGAAAAAGAATCCGATAATGGAAAATAAACTTATCGGGGAATTGCTGAGTATATTATAAAACAAGCAAGTAGGGTGTAGCGCTGCTACACTCCGCTTTTCGTGCCTCATTCACCTAAATCGGCCTCATTTTCGCTTAAAACAAAAATATTTAGACCTGCTCTTAATTTTTCACCCTTTTAACCACGCTTTTATCATACCCGATTCGGTGAGCAACCACATACAACGAATCACCCTTGGGCCAATCAAAAGGCTTTTGGTAAACGGCCCAACTGTCTTTGTAAGACTTGCGGTAGCCAATGGACGCGCCCGCAGTTTTTGAAGTAATTTCTACTTTATTTCCTTTAAAAACCACTACGGGTTCAGCCGTTTTGGGGGGAGTGTCTTTGCCATTCCACCATTGGCGCACCATGTCCATTTCGGGCATAGCACCCCAATCTTTATAGTCTTTCAGCCATTTTTCATGCGCGGCTTTTAGCTCTTTTAGCTTAGCGGCATATTGCGGATTGGTGGCCAAATTGTTCAGTTCAAAAGGGTCGGTTTGGGTATCAAACAGTTCTTCATTGGGCTTGCTGGGCCTGAACCAATTCATTTGAGCAGCATTGAGTTTGCCTTCGTCACGTAGTTGCAACAAATGGGGCATCAAGGGATTTTGCAAACGATAGCGGATGTTTTGATAAAACGGCAATTGGGGCAGGTAATACCGCAGGTAGTTGAAACGCCCATCACTCACCGAGCGCACCCGGTCAATTTCTGAATCCATCCGGTCGCGTGCTCCATAAATGTAGCTGCGTATTTTGCTTGCCTTTTGGTCACCTAAAAATGCTTGTCCATGCATGGATTTTGGGATAGCCATACCCGCCAGGGACAACAACGAAGGAGCAAAATCTATAGCACTAATGAGTTGATCATCACTGGTGCCTGCTTTCAAGAAAGGGGCTTTGATGATTAAAGGTATGCGCAAACCACGGTGGTGCAATTCTCTTTTTACATAAGGTAGCCCATCACCATGATCGCTGTAAAAGAAGATGACGGTATTGTCGTAGAGGCCATCGTCTTTGAGTTGCTGAATGATGTCGCCCGCTTGCTTGTCCATCACCATGACATTGGATAAAAATCGAGCGATGACTTTTCGGCTAATGCTGTCATCGGGATAATAAGGAGGCACTTCCACATCTTTGGGATTGACCAAAAGTGGCTCTTTGTCCCTTGCCCACACTTGTGATTCGTGGGTAACATTTAAGTTGAAAATCGAGAAAAAGGGCTGCGATTTATCCTTTCTATTGCGCCAATGTGCTTTATTGCCACTTTCATCCCACATGGTCGGTGAGCCATCAAACTGATAATCTTCCTTGGCATTGTTGCTGCAATAATAACCTGCTTGTCTTAAGTATTGTGGATAGGGTTTTACATCAGCCGGAAGCATCGCTGAATAGGATTTGAAATCTGCCGGGTAAGCATCTTTTGCACTCGCGGAAGCACCTAAGGTTCGCATGTTGTGCCCGCCGTTGGCCGTTTGATAACGTCCTGTAATAATGGCATTGCGGCTCGGTGCACAGACGCCCGCGGTGGTAAAAACGTTGGTGTAACGTACCCCCTCCGCAGCAAGGCGATCAAGATTGGGCGTTTTAGCCACTTTTTCGCCATAACAACCCAAGTGTGGCGACATGTCTTCACAGACTATCCAAACGATATTGGGTTGCGATGCAGGGAGGCGATGTTGTTTGTATTGCTCAGGAGCCGTGAAGCACAACAAAGAAACGGCAGCAGATAGAAGGTAGTTTTTCATTTTTTGATCAAATTTAGGGGGCGGCTGGACTACAGGGGGCGTTGCACGCAGTTATCCATTCGATCGCCCTTCGTACAACTGCGGTTTTGCGAAGTTCCGAAAAAAAACCTCGCTTCGCTCCATTCTTTTTCGGAACTTCGCAAAGCCACGGCGCTTTAGCAGCAAGCATAACCGATTGACCACAAATCCAAACACAATCCAAACAAATAAACGAGAAAATTATGGCCTTAGAAAACAAAACAGTAGCAGCACCAAGCTCAAATTGGAAAGAACAGCTTCTTCCAAATGAGGAGAAGCTCCACGCCGATCACCTGTTGGCTTTTGAAGAAATTAGAAAAATAAAGGATGCCAAGTACGGAAAGGGCCGACAACTGCACCGGAAGGCTCAATTGGGTTTGCACGGGCGTTTTGAAGTGCTGTCTGGCTTGCCTGACTATGCAAAGTTTGGCCTTTTTGCTACTCCTGCCACTTACGATACCTGGATTCGATTGTCAAATGGAAGCATGGATCGTGCATCAGATCGTAAACCAGATATTCGCGGATTTTCAATAAAAATACTAGGAATTAAGGGGCCTGGCGCATTGGGATCTGGGGATACGGATTGCCAGGATTTTTTGATGATCCAAAGACCTGCTTTTGGTTTCGCAACTAGCCAGGATTTTGTAGGCTTTGTGCACCATGCTGCGCTTGGGCCTGGCTCTTTGTTTAAGTATCTGTTTTCCACATTTGGATTGATCGGTGGCTTCCGAAAACTAAACAAATTAGCCAAGGGGCTTAAAACTCCATTTACTGGTTTTGCTACCGAAAAGTTCTACACCGCTACACCATTGGCTTGTGGACCCTACGCAGTTCGAATGCGCATGTTGCCCGCAAGTACCGATTCAAACACAAACGCCCAGGAAAGCTGGTCAAGTGACTTCCTTTCACATTTGTCTAAAGGAGATTTGCAGTTTGCAGTTCAGTTGCAGTTTTATGTGGATGAAGCTAGGACTCCAATTGAAGACGCGACAAATGAATGGCCAGAAGATATAGCTCCTTTTGTCACTGTAGCGGTATTAACCGTACCTGCCCAGGATACAGAAAGTACGGAGGGGTCAAAACTCGCTACCAACATTGAGGCAGCAGCGTTTGATCCTTGGAATGCCTTAATCGAACATCGTCCCTTGGGTGAGGTAATGCGCGCGCGAAAGGTTGTGTATTTCCAAAGCCAGCTTGGGCGTAAAGCCTAAACCATCACGAATTATCTAAATCTGAACAAGCTCTAAAATCGAAAATGTGAAGATTGGAGGGCTATTTTCGGCGGCAAGGTGGCTATTATTGACCGTATTGTTCATTGGGTTTATTGCAAATCGGCAGCTCTCCAACGGAAAGCTGCCGACCAGACAACAAAAATGTATAAAGTTTTACCATTCTGCTCCAGAAGCGGAACAAGTAAATCTAGTAACTCACTTCAAAATCTTCTCAATCAAAGCCTTGGTAGCTTTTATGCCTTCGTCTTCTGATATTTCCGTGCCTTCAAACTCAATGCCGATATTGCCTTTAAAGCCAGCATCTTTGACAATTTTCAGGATTCGGGCATAATCCATTTCTGCTTCGTTACCATCTTTGTCGAAAACGTGGGTTTTGGCACTTACCCCTTTTGCGTAAGGCATCAGTTCCGCGATGCCTTTGTAGCGGTCGTATTCTTTCAAGCATCCGTCGGGGCCTCTTTCAATACAGAAATTGCCGAAATCGGGTAAGGTCCCTACGTTCTCCAGGTTTACTGCTTTCATTACGCCAGCCAACCATGTGCCGTCAGAGGAATATCCGCCATGGTTTTCAACCACCACATTGATTCCTTCTTTTGCGCCATACTCGCCCAGTTTTTTAAGCCCATCGGCAGCGTTTTTAGCAACTTCTTCGGCGGTGCCAGTTCCCGCTGCATTTACTCTGATGGTGGGGGCTCCTAAATACTTGGCTATTTTTACCCAATCGTAATGGTTTTCTACCGCTTTTTGCCTGGCCACTGAGTCTGCATTGCCCAGGTCGCCCAATGCATCGCACATGATCAGCCCCACTTTTACCCCGGCTTCATCACATTTCTTTTTGAAACCCTCCCAATAAGCCATGTCTTTGGCTTTTGAGAAGTAAAAGGTATTGACCAACTCGATGGTGTTTACGCCATAGCCAGCTGCTATTTTGGGAAAATCGTCAGGATTGAGTTTTCCTTGCAGCAGGGAATCTGGGTTTTGCATTAAAAGTCTTCCAAAGGCTGCCCAGTCGCCATTCAGGGCGTCACCGAAGAAACTTTTGTGTAAGGACCACTGTGCCAATGATATGTTCATATCTGGTTTTGGGTCGGTTTTGGGCTCGCAGCCAAACAACATTACTGTGGCCAACATGATGCAGAGTATGATTTTTTTCATTGAATAAGGATTGATTGTTGATGATGATGTCAACAAATATAACTCATGCTTTGCATTTTGCATCAAAAAGAGCTTTGTGAGGTAAATGACGTTGAGCCTTAATGGTTTTAAGCGATTGCGATGGGGACTTATCCCCTCAAAAAATAATTACCCGTAAACTTGCGCAACCCAGAAGTTGCGCATATATTTGCAACCTGAGAGTTGCGCATTTAAATGTACACCCATGAAGCAAGACATATTCCAGGCCATAGCAGACCCAACCCGCCGGGCTATTTTGACTTTGATTGCCATGCAGGCATTAACGCCAAATGCGCTGGCGGAAAAATTTGAGATGACCCGACAAGCCGTATCAAAGCACATTAAAGTACTGCATGAATGTGAATTGATTAAAGCTGAACAGTCTGGCCGGGAAATTTATTACCAACTCAACCCCCAGAAAATGCAAGAAATTGACCATTGGTTGGCCCAATTCAGGAAGATTTGGGAAGCTCAATTCAATCAACTCGACGACGTATTGTCGAACCTAAAAAATCAGAAAAAATGACCAACGAATTGCTTTTTGATTTTACCGTGGACAAAGCAGCAAAAACGGTATTCATCACCAGAGAATTTGATGCTGAACTAGCACTGGTTTGGGACGCATTTACCAAAGCAGAAATCCTTGACCAATGGGTGGCACCTAAACCTTGGACATCAAGAACAAAGTTTATGGATTTCAAAGTTGGCGGACGAAGATTTTATGCAATGGTAAGCCCCGAAGGACAGGAGCGTTGGTCAATTCAGGAATATACCTCCATTAGCCCAAAAACCAATTTCAAAATGTTCAATACTTTTGCAGACCAAGAGGGAAACCCTGAATTGCCGGGCTCTGATTGGGATTACACTTTTAGCGAACAAAATGGGAAGACAACTGTGAATATTACTATTTACAATGAATCCCTTGAACGCATGGAGAGGATGATTGAAATGGGCTTCAAAGAAGGCTTTACGATGACAATAAATACCCTGGAAACATTACTGGCCAGTTTATCGGAACGTCAATAAAAAGAAGATTTGCAATCTCATGGACAAAGATGAGATGTGATAGTGAGTGGGTTATGCTTGATTTTATGGCTTATGCCTCAGCTGAAAATGAGGCATAAGCCATTGATTTTTTTGCCGCTACAAACTGCGGGAGCAGTTGAACAATTCCTCTTTCGGTTTTGGAAAATTCACCAGAACCGTTTACATTTGATCATCATTTTGCCTGAATAAAAATTATTCTTTACTCGCCTTTCTTGCTGCGATCGCAGCATGCCCCGCTCTATTGGGGCAGAATCAATCAATTATTGCTCAATTCAAATTTTTCAGGCATCCGTACCTACACTCAAATTTTGTACCACATCGTATTTGGCACCAAATACCGGGAAGCTATTTTGGTCAAGGAAAATCGGCAGGAGTTGTTCAATTACATCTGGGGGCTTTTGAAGAAGAAAAAATGCTACCTGTACCGCGTCAACGGGGTGGAAGACCATATTCATTTGGCACTAGATCTTCACCCGACAATTGCACTTGCCGACCTAGTCAAAGACATCAAATTAGCGAGTAGTGATTTTATCAAGGAGAAAAACCTGTTCCCGGGCTTCGAACGTTGGCAGGATGGTTATGGGGCGTTTACCCTCTCAATTCATGGGAAAGCCGATTTGGTACAATACATCAAAGATCAAGAGGAGCACCATCGGCACAAGACCTATCGAGAGGAGTTGATCGAGTTGTTGACCGAATATGGGGTTGATTTTGATGAGAAATACCTGGATTGAATGGGGGATTGATGTTGAGTTGAGTTCAACCGCATCCGCGGTTGTGAAACATCGACCGGACATTTTACCCCGGACGACCGGGGCTACGGTGAATTGAATCGCTGCCGCGATTCTCGGGAGGCTTGAGGATGAGTGGTTTATGCTCGATTTGAGTGCGTGATCTCCACTAAAATATGATGACCATGCCCTCGAATTTTAGTCGCTACAAACCGCGGCAGCGGTTGAATTCACCGTAGCCCCGGTCGTCCGGGGATAAGGGAATGGTCGGGGTTGGGTGGCAACCGCGGTAGCGGTTGAATTGATTTTCAAGGTGTTTGAATCTCCGTTGGGTATTGAAAATTTTGTTGTGTTTTGGCGCTGGGAATGGGGTGGTTCAACCACTACTCACATCATAATTTCAAAGACATTATACATTAATCTCTAGAATGATTTTCTCTACCCAATACTTAAAATCTGGAGCAACCTCTTCTATTTTGGCCCATTGCGCTGTAGCATTTAATCCTACCAAGAACATCCTTGCTGATTTCCCCGTTTCATTAAAATTTCCGATTAAATCATGACTTCCTAGGTGTAAATGGCCTTTCAAAGCATGATCATATAATTTCTCAATAAGCTCAAGAGGAGCTTTCGACTTGTTTCTACAAGCTTCCAATAATTTTATGATTTCCATCTTCTGGATATGATCGAAATCTATCCATCCATTTATTAGATTCTGAACTTCTTTACGAATATCTGGACTAGAAAATCGAAGCGAAATCAGGGCGAGGTACAAATTATTCCCAAGAACTTCTTCAAGCTCAGGTTCTTGGGAAAGCCACCCCTCAAACTCCTTTGGAGGAATTTCGCCCAACAAAAAATCATTGAATTGAAGACTATGATTTAATGGCAACATTTGATATTTACTTCAGGTCTAAAATGCAAAAAAGCCGGATCACTCTCCTGAGTAACCCGGCCTTCTTTATGATATTCAATCAATTACACTTCGAATACCCACAACTCACACAACTCAAACATCCCTCCTTATACACCAATCCATGGGCATCTCCACAAGATGGGCACTCCGCCTTCCCAGCCTTCGTCCCATCGGGCACCAGCGTTTTTAGGGCGCGAACCACACCATTTTTCCAGGTGTTGATGTAATCTTCGTCGGCGTTGAGGCCTTCGACTAGGTCAACCACCTTTTGGATGGGCATACCCAGGCGGAGCACGCCGGAGATCAGTTTGGCGTAGTTCCAATATTCCTTGTTGAAGCTGCGGCTGAGGCCTTCGATGGTCACGCGGTAGCCGTCGCGATCCATGAACTGGAAGTCGTAGCGGTTGCGGCCATCTTCACCTTTGGCTTTGTTGACCCAGCCCGTTTCCACGTAGGGTGGCAACTTGAAGGTATCGATCGCAGCGCCGGTGAAAACCTCATAAGGACGACCTTCCAGCAGACCGATCACGGCGATCCACTGCTTGTCGTTGTTCATGAAGCGCACGATTTTGGCTTCCAGGCGATCGGGGCGTTCGGGGTAGTAGGCTTCTCCAAACTTGGCGTGGCCATTGCCATTGGAAGACTGGCCGTTGGCACCTTTTTTGCCCTTTTTGTCTTTTTTCTCCGAAGAAATCAAGACGCCAGAGCGAGAGCCATCGCGGTAAATGGTACAACCCTTGCAACCTTCTTCCCAGGCCGTTTGGTAAATGCGCTTGACCATGTCCACCGAAGTATCCTCAGGGACGTTGACCGTTACGCTGATGGAGTGATCCACCCATTTTTGGATGGCGCCCTGCATTTTTACCTTTTGTACCCAGTCTACGTCGTTGGCGCTGGCCTTGTGGTAAGGTGACTTTTCGATGATCGGTTGCAGTTCCTCGGCACCCATTTTGGTTACCTCGTCTACGTTGTAGCCGTTTTGCTGGAGCCAATCGAGGAATTTGTGGTGAAACACGTTGTATTCTTCCCAGTGGTCGCCTACCTCATCGATGAAAGCCACTTTGACGTCCTTGTCATTGGGGTTCACCTTGCGGCGGCGCTTGTAGCTCACCATAAATACGGGCTCAATTCCCGAAGTCGTTTGGGTCATCAAGCTGGTGGTGCCCGTAGGGGCGATGGTCAGCAGGGCGATGTTGCGGCGACCGTAGCGCTGCATGTCGGCGTACAACTGCGGGTCGGCAGCCGCCAAACGCTGGATGAATGGATTGTTCGCCTCCCGCTGGGTATCGTAAATGGGGAAAGCCCCTCGGTCACGCGCCATGTCTACCGAAGCGCGGTAAGCATTGAGGGCCAGGCATTGGTGAATTTTTACAGACATTTCGATGCCTTCGTCGCTGCCGTAACGCAAGCCCAGAGCGGCGAGCGTGTCACCTTCGGCGGTGATGCCCACACCCGTACGGCGACCGCCGATACAAGCAGTCCGTACTTTATTCCAAAGCTCGTATTCTACCTCTTTCAGGTCGCGGGCTTCCGGGTCTTTTTCGATTTTTTCGATGATGCGGTCAATTTTTTCCATCTCCATGTCGATGATGTCGTCCATGATGCGCTGGGCCAATTGAGCATGTTCCGCAAATTTTTCGAAGTTGAAACGCGCTTCAGGGGTGAAAGGCTTTTCAACGTAGCTGTACATGTTCAGGGCCAAGAGGCGACAGCTGTCGTAAGGCGAAAGAGGAATTTCGCCGCAAGGGTTGGTGGAACTGGTGCGGTAGCCCAAGTCAGCATAACAATCTGGCACAGATTCCCGAATTACGGTATCCCAGAACAACACCCCAGGCTCAGCTGATTTCCAGGCGTTGTAGATGATTTTGTCCCAAAGGGCCGAAGCATCGATCTCCTTGGTCATTTTGGGATTGGGTGAATCGACTGGGAACTGCTGCTTATAAGGTGTACCACCCATGGCGGCGCGCATGAATTCGTCGTCGATGCGGACGGATACGTTGGCACCGGTTACTTTGCCTTGCTCCAGCTTGGCGTCGATGAACGCTTCGGCATCGGGGTGTTTGCTCGATACGCTGAGCATCAGTGCGCCCCGGCGGCCATCCTGGGCCACTTCGCGGGTGGAGTTGGAGTAGCGCTCCATGAAGGGAACGATACCCGTGGAACTCAGGGCAGAGTTCATTACCGGACTACCCTTGGGGCGAATGTGGGACAAGTCGTGCCCAACACCACCACGGCGCTTCATGAGTTG
>JAIXOO010000424.1 GCA_027486765.1 Saprospiraceae bacterium | reverse complement strand
GCCCATTTTCGCCACGCCCACCCATTTTTCGGGATAAGTACAGAGCAAGGTCACGATGACCAGGTTTTCAGCGTAATCAAAGACCATTGCAAGGAACGGCAAAAATGCCAGATAAGGTAGCCACCTATGGGTTGGGGCTATTTTGCGCACCAGATAAGTGATCAATAGCGCGAAAGCAAAACCATAAACAAGCGGATAAACCACATCAGCAGTAAGCTCAATGGTGCGGTACAATTTGCGACCAGCCTCGCCATAAGACTCAATCAGGGCAAAACCCTGATCCGGAGTCCAGGTAGGAATGCTCAAATCGATGGGTTGAGGATGCTGATTCATCACCAGAGCCATCAGGAGTTGCATGTAAGGCATGACGCCTAACATAAAAATCAGATCGAGAATGATCAGGATGATCACGTTGCGGCCAGTGGCCCATTTTTGCAGTTTGGCAAGCATGGTTTTAGGTTTTGGTGAAGGTTGAAGATAAAGAGATTTTGGAAAAGGGCTAAAATTCAACCCGATATCCTAAAACCGGGATGATTCCGGCCAGGTAGCTGTACTGGATTTTTCCAGTTGAAGTGTTGAAACTTTGCCGAATCGGGTTAGGATGATTGGTCGCATTTTGAACGCCAAGGATGGTACTCCCCGTCAGGTGCGGATATTGCACCCGCCATTCCATTTGAACATCCAGGCGGTGAAAAGCGGGTAATTTTTCATCATAAATTCGGGTAGGGATGGTGATGGTACGCCCTTGTTGGCGTGATTTCAGCAAATCAATCGGCACGACTCGTTGGCCTCCTGCATGGGAATAGCGCAGGTCCAAACCCAGAGCGGATGGATTGCGGCGATTTTTGAAAGCCCATTCTTTGCCGATTAAAAAAGTTGCTGCAGTATTGGCATTGAAGCGAGTATTGCGCCACAACCCATCCGAGGCCAGGTAAGTAGATTCAAATAGGCTCAAACTGGCTAGGAGGTAAAATTGATCAGTCCAGTAGCGTTCCAGGGTAAGTTCCAGGCCGTAGTTTTTTCCCCTGCCCTGGTTTTCCAGCGCATCAATGGTAAAATCATCGTCCATGTTCAACAAACTGAAATTGGTAGCTCGTCCAGCAGTAATAGGAGCTTTAAGCAACCATTGATAATAGAGTTCAGTCTTGAGGTTCCAATTGGGCACGAATTGCCAGTTGTGCGCCACCACGAGGTGATGCGCCCGCGTAAAGCCCATGTCTTTATTGACCAGAACGGTATCCTTGCCCCGAATGACCCGGGCAAAGTAATTGCCCAGGGGTTGTATTTGTGAATGAAGCCCGTATCCCAATGCCAAACTTTGCTTGGAAGACAGCGCCCAGGTCCAGGCTGCCCGAGGCTCCAGAGCTGTTTTTTGGTTGAGGTAAAGGTGCTGGACGTGCACTCCCATGAGCAGTGATAAACGTTCAGAAAAACGAAGTTTACCTTGGGCAAAAGCATTGAGCAAGTTGGTTTTTCCTTGATTTTTGATCCGATCAGTCAGTTTGCTGCTCACTAGTTCACGCTGGCGCAATGCGAAACTTTTGACGCTGTTGTATGCACCAAAGCGAAGCGAAAATTGGGGACTGAATTTGTGGTTTGCAACAATTGAAAAAGTGATGTTTTGTTCAGCAAAACGGTTGTCCCTGGTAAAAATAAGTGGCTGATTCGCCCGCTCATAACGCGAGTCTTCCTCACGGTAGGCATAGCCGTTGAGTGCAACAATGCTCTTGATGGCCGTTTTTTTACCTAGCAGTACACTGTGGGTAAGCCCGATGGCGCCGGTATTTGAAGCATCGAGTCGACCAAAGCGCCGGTCCCCGTCTATTTTCCACAAGTTGGAGTCGGGTACGGCGGCAATGGCTTGTTGACTAAGCCCTCCAAACCCAAAGAGGCTGAACTGCCCCAGTTTTTTGGTGGGAAGACTGATGTTGAAAGACAAATCCTGAAACTCAGTAGGCGCGTCGCCCACATTTAAGCCCAGTTTTTGAATCAGGGACAAAAAGCCATAGCGATAGTTGATCAAATAGGACCCTGCGTATCCTTTTTTAAACGGGCCTTCAGTTGCCACATCTACCCCTATAATGCTGGCCGACAGGGTGTGTTCCCGTTTTTCATTGTTGCCTTTACGCAGCTTGATGTCGAATACACCTGCCAGTGCATTGCCATATTCAGCGGGGAAGGCCCCGGTGAAGAAGTCAGAGTTACTCAGCAACTGAGCGCTTAGAATGGAGATTCCTCCACCAGAAGTGCCCACCCGGGCGAAGTGGTTGGGGTTGGGTACGTCTACCCCTTCCATGCGCCACAACAGCCCATTTGGCGCATTGCCCCTAATGACAAGGGCGTTGCCATCCCCGCCGGAGCTGTTTACACCCGCGAAAGCAGTGGCCATGCGGGCGGGGTCGTACAAGCTGGCGGCAAAACGGCGGGTTTCTTCCACACTGAATTGGCGGGCGCTAACGGCGGCAAACTCGTTGAGTGCTTTGGTTTTGTCTGATTTTGCACGGATCGTGACCGTATTGGCTTGCTGAATGTCTTCTTCCAACTCAATATTCAATAGGGTTTCTTTGCCCGATTCTACGGAAATATTGTTGAGGTACAGGTCTTTGTAGCCTACGAAACTCACTTTTAAAGCATGGCGACCAATGGGTACTGCGTCAATGCGGAATTGGCCCTCGGCATTAGAGCTGGTGCCCAAGCTTGGGCTCAATGAAAGCAAAACGATGTTGGCCCCTTCCAATGGTGCCTTCAGCGTGGCATCAGCAATGCTTCCTCGAATAACCTGTACTTGAGTGGATTGGCCAGAAGCCAATGTCAACATCGAAATAAAGCAAGACAGTAATAGAACTTTGATCAATTGCATTTTGGCACTTGAAATCATTAAATGAAAACACTGGTTCTTCCCTCCAAAATACAGATATTTGTGCCCTGGTAGTGGGGCAAAAATAAATGCTCATTTTTCTTGAGCCAAAGGATTAGATAAGACACTTGAAATGAATCGTTTACTTATCTAATCCTTTGGCAAAATGAGCACTTATTTTTTGATGCCCTCAAATTAAAAAAAAATGGCAGCATTTATCTTTGACATGGACGGTACGATGGTGGACAACATGATGGCACACCACCGCACCTGGCAAATAAAACTGGCTGAATTGGGCCTGGAAATGGAGTTGGAAGCGGTGCGGCAAACGATTCATGGCAAGAATGAGGAGATTTTGGCCAAACTTTTCGGTGACCGCTTTACCGCCGAAGATTTTAAACGCATCTCCTGGGAAAAAGAAAATGCTTACCGTCGTCAGTTTATTTCAGCATTAAAATTGATCGACGGATTGCCCGATTTTTTACAAAAAGTCTATTCTAAAGGCATCCCGATGGGAGTAGGTACAGCCGCTCCCGCTGAAAATGTCAATTTTGTGCTGGACAATATTTACGGTTTGCGCAATTATTTCCAAACGGTAGTCCACGCTGGAATGGTCAGCAAAGGCAAACCCGACCCCCAGGTCTTTCAAATGGTGGCTCAAGGGATAGGAGTGCCTATTGAAGAATGCCTGATTTTTGAAGATTCACCCACTGGTGTGGAAACAGCCTATCGTGCCGGATGCCAGGTGGTGGTGGTGACCACGACGCATAGTCAGGAAGAGTTTAAACGTTTCCCGAACGTGTTGCGCTTTATTGACAACTACCTCGATTTAGAGGACTTACTACAGTGAAAGCATCCCTCTTTGGTAGTCAAATGGCTTAAAATCGTGAAAATCAACGATGAACAACCAAAATACCCCATTTTGATGCGTATTTCTATTGTTTGACTGCGGTTTATCGAAATATTTTTCCTTAATTTCAATTAAATGAAAAAAATTTCGTCCTTCGCGTGACTTTTCGCGACAGGAGCGTCAGAAAAGCGTACACATTGATGAATGTGTGTTTTTTACACAATGGGCGCCGCTGAAAATCTACTTTAGCATTTTTTTTAGCAAGAAAGAAAAAAAAATTACGCTAAAGTGTGACTTTAAAAAGTGATCGCGTCAAAAATACAAACAAGGCGAAAAAGCAAAGGCTTGATTAGCTTAGTGATAGACATAAGATTTTCATGATAGGTTATGGGTTTAGGTGTTATGGTAGGGGAGGATTTTAATTTCTCCCCTTCTTTTCAAACTTGCCCAAGAGATGAGTGATCGATGAAATCTGCTGAACTATCCAAACCAACTGTACATAAGAAAATGAGTTTTTTCATGAGATAGGGTTTTTAGTGCTTAGTGGGGGAGAAATTCCCCCTTTTTTCCTACTCTGATCACAACTCTACGAATTTGTAATATGGGTTTTAGGTGTTTTTCGAGGGGGAGTTTTTACTCCCCTTTCTTTAAATCCCGCTCAAAACCAAAGACATAATGCACGTTCACAGGTTTTGAATACAGATTTCCTGTGAGCTGTTTTGCAAAGTTTTCATGATATGAATATGGGTTTTAGGTGTTTTTAAGGGAAGTCAATCGGCTTCCCTTTTTTATTTCCAGTCTTTTGCTTATTTTCTCAGCTGAATTCAAATATCCTCTTCAGCTTTCAACTCTCGCCATATGATGATTGAATTGTTTTTTGCCGTATTGGGTGCCCTGTTTTCAGTGGTCAACCCTTTGGGAGCAGTGCCCGTATTTTTGGCCATGACTCCAAATTATACTCCTGTCGAGCGCAACCAAACTGCGCGCAGCACCGGGATTTATTTCACCCTTATCTTATTGGGCTTCTTTTTTGCCGGAACACTCATTCTTGAGTTTTTTGGCATTCGCATCAGTGCCATGCGCATTGCGGGAGGCGTGATGATCTTGAGTTCGGGCTATGGACTGATCAGTGGGAAGTTCGCCGAAAACCGGTCGGTAAATAAGGAAGTAGAGGAAGAAGCACTCCAAAGACAGGACATTTCTTTTGCCCCCTTGGCCATGCCCTTGCTTTCTGGGCCAGGGTCGATTTCTTACCTCATTACTCAATACAACGAAAACACCAGTTGGGAAGCACATTTGGTGGTTGCCGCAGTGATCGTCTTTTTGGGCATATTGGTGTATTTGATTTTGCGCTCAGCGCCCTACCTATATCGCCTATTGGGCGAAGCAGGATTGAATGCCCTTTCCCGCGTTATGGGTTTTATTGTAATGTCACTTGGGGTACAGTACATCATCTTCGGCATCATTCAGCTGATCGAAGGGATGAAGTAAATTTGTTGTTGAAAAAGCATGGGAACTCAACGCTGCAAAGCATACACCTCTTCACCGCGGAGCAGCACTTTTTTAAGTTTGCCTTCCTGCTCCATGGCGATTAAAATCGGTTTCATGGTTTCGGGACTTACGCCTAGGGCTTTGCAAAGAGATTCGATTTTTTGCATAGGATACTTCGAAAAAGTAGCGATTACTTTTTCTTGCGGGCTGCGACTGTCCACGTCAGGAGCACCAGTGACATTCCTTGATCTTAAATCTTCGGGTGCCAATTCCGGGATGTCCTCTGGGACTGGCGCGATTTGCTCTGGATCTGGAATTTGGGTGTCAATGATCATGTCGGTTTTGTCAGCCGTTTCATTGATTTTGTTCCCTTGCTCTTGGACGGTTTCGCTGGTACGGTCTACTTTTTCCTGCAAATTTTGAAGTACCCGACTGGATAAACCCTCCAAAAAGCGTGCAGAATAAAAGGCAGCTAAAACACAACAACCAGCATAGATGAAATAATTGAGGATATCTCCTTTGGTATCGTTCAGGATATTGCTGTCCACTACTTTTAAAAACAAAGGAATGGCGATAGTCGCGACCAGGCCCATCAACAAACTGCGCATCAAACTGCGCTCTTCTTTTGGCGAGTTAAGGTAATTGGCAGTTCCACCCAGCAAACCAGTTAGCAGCATAATGCCAAGCAGGGTAAAAACATAGTTCCAATCCATGGAGGATGCCACCGGTGAATTTTCAATAGGAGGCTGAACGCGGGCTAAAGAATCGTTGATGCTTTGAGAAATAGAATCGGCTATGCTGTTGCGTAAGGAGTCTACCAACAAAGACAAAGAATCTGGCATGGCTTGAAAGTTTTAGTGTTTTTTACGAATATAGCAGGAAAAAATGATAAGTAGGCTCCTTGAACAACTTATTTATGCTGTGGCAATTGTCCCCATGCTGACTTTAGCACCTTTCACCCTAAATTTTCATACCGAATCCTAAAAAAAACTGCTTTAAGGTTTGCATACTAAACAAAAAAGTCACATTTTTGTAAAAGTTCTATACAGGCCATTCCCCTTAGGTCTGCTCAAATACGTGTCAAACGAATCAAGTCTCGGAACGACTGTTGTTTATGAAACAGTTGAAAAATCAAGTAACCGAATAAGTATGTAAACCCATTTTACTTTTGGTGACTTTTTGCGTCAAAAGAAAAGATTACAAGAAGCAGAATTTGTAGTCGGAGGTGCAACTGAAAACAACCATGAACAAAACCTACTGGCACTGTAACCATTACGGCCGCTGTGTAGAGAGTTAAACACGTAAACATGAGAAAACTAATTCTTGCGATTATCTTTTTGGGTTCCTTTGTCGTCGCAGGATCTGCACAAGAATTCCAAATTGCCTGCACCAACGGGTACCAAAACAACAACACTTTCTGCTGTGGTTACACCAAAGCCAATCAAGCCAACGTAGGAGTGATCAAGTTTCCGAATTTTGTTCCCCCCTCCAACGTAGGAGTTGTGTACACCTGGTATGCAACCCATCCGGACGGCCCCAAAACCTGGGATACACCGGTTTCGGCGCGGAGGGTGCCACTGCCTTGGTCCGGTGAGTATCAGGTTTTTGTGATGATCCACTTTATTGACAAAACAACCTTGCGCAGGGTGAGCAGTTATCGATCCAATACCGTAACTGTTAAAGCAACGGCTTGTGAGGAAACCAAAGAAGTTACTTCGCATTAAATTTAATTGAATCTGATTAGGCCCTAGGGTACAGAGACAGTACTACGAGAAAATCATTCTTGTAGTACTGTTTTTTTATTGGAATAGGGGGAAACTATCTTTATAGCGTCTTTGAAACTAAGGGGTGATAAAAAAACGAAGAAAGTAGATATGAACAAACAACAAACATTGGCACTGCTGATACTGCTTTGGAGTAGTATGCTCAACACCTCTCTTTTTGCTCAAGATCGAGCACTGTTGACTTTTACGGTTGCAAGTGGCGATTTTGAGCGCCAGAACAGCCCGGTCAGTTTAAATCTGGACGGTATCGCCCTCCCGGCCAGTACCTAT
>JAIXOO010000431.1 GCA_027486765.1 Saprospiraceae bacterium | reverse complement strand
AATAAAGTGGAGAGATTGGGGCGAACCTGGGTGGTGTCGAAAAAGCCTTGAGTTTTTAAAGTAGAATGGATGCCTTCAGCCAAAGACGGATCATCAGTGGTATTAATTAAGTAAAAAATAACCCCTTGGGCGTGTTGACTAGCCGCATGTAAGGCATTGAAGGCCGCTACATCGCTGGAGTCGATACCGTTTTTGTTGAAATAGGTTGCTAAAGAATCATTTTGCTGGAATGCGATTAGCGCCAATGAATCGGCAGCACGTATGAGGCTGCCCCTCCGTGCTGCCCGGTAATAGGACACACCCAAATTGTAATTCAAGCGAGCCAAGTTCAAGGCAGCAGGCGCATAAGTTGGGGCCTTTTGCAGCGCTTGATTGAGTAGCATCGATACTTTTGGGGGTTCGGCGTAAGTATAAGGCTGTGGCCCAGAGGAGTTGCCCCTCGCCGTTCTTGACAATTCGTCCGCCGCTTTTTCCTGGTACAATTGAACTGCCTGGTTGTTCAGCATCGCAGCCTGATCCTTCTCCATCAACGCTTCTTTGATGAAGGGGTTCGTACGCAGACTTACCGTGGGCACATCAGTTGGTTGATTCGGATCGGCGCCATAAGCCCAGCGATAGAGTGTATCCGTACGATTCAGTAGCATCATGATTAGTGATAGCGCCAAGGTTGCTACCGCAGAAGCAATCATCTGCCAAAATTCCCGATTGATGGTTTTGGGCTTGACCGTTTTTTCAACTGGTGGCAGCTCCTGCTGCTCGGCTTCGCCATTTTCCTCCAAAAAGCGACGGAGTGTCGGTTCATCAGCAGGAAGTATGGGGCTAGGGCGGTTAAAATTGCCCATATTGCTCTGTTGGGTTATGTTTTCCTGGACAAAACTGCCTTCAAAAGCTTCTTCAGCTTGAGCAGTTTGCTCCGCAAACCCACCTTTGGTCATTGGTCGGGAGCGTCGTTTGGGGGCCAGTATCTGGGCGGCGATACCACCCATGTCTTCAATGTGTAGGCGATTGAACCAGCCCTGGTCGAGCAAGCTTTTTACCTGTGTTTGGGTCTCGTTGCTATATGGGTCTAGTGCAAAACGTTGCACCGCCAAATTGCTTTGCAAGGCCCGATGGGCAAAACCCGATGTTGCCTCTGCCAGTGCTGATTCCAACTCTATAGCGATGGCTTTACGGGCGATATTGGTGTACCACTCGTCCAGTTCCGCCAGCATTTCCTTGCGCAGACGAGGATTGATTTTACCCTCCTGCAAACTCGGAATCCGCGCCATTACCAGCAGGTTATCGGCGGTCAAGGGAATGTCCAGCGCCGCGCCAATGGTCAGTGTAATTTCCCAGGTGGGAGTAGGGTAGAGGGCCAGCGCGCAAAACCAGCGGTATAAATCCGAACCATAACCCAGGTACTCCGCGTGATCGGCTGCGCTACGCCAGCGGCGGTTGATGTCGGGCTCGGTACGGGAATTGGCCAGCTTTTCTCGCCAGACGGCAAAAGTACTGGGTAGGTCTTCAGGAGCCATACCATTGTCAATGAAATTGGCGGCGGCCATTTGCCCTTCTAGGTCCGCAGGGAACACGGGCAAAAGGTTATGGATATTTGCCTCGCGAAAATCCCAGCTTTGAGGCGGGCGGGGGCTGAGCAACAAACGTTGTTTCCAACGTTGAAAATCGGCAACAGCTTCCGGGCGCAGTGCTTTGCCCGTTTGTCCGTAGGGATCAAGCAGGGCATGCGCATCGCCAAATACCACCAAACGGTGCTCTGGACACAAACGACTGATTTGTTCCAGCGTGATGCCTTGCGGATATTGGGTGTTCCAAAAATGGAAAAACTCGCTGCGGTAATAAAATACCTCGGCGTGTACATCCTGATCGTGCAATACTTTGACTAGGTGCCGCAACAAACGCCCCTGGTGGCTGCTCTCGTTTTGTTCATCCACCAAAAACAGGTAGTCGGCAGGTTTGGTGGTATTGCGGAATTGCAAGCGAGGAAATCCCCCACTGGCAATGGTAACATCCACGGTTTTAGGGACATCCACCTCCTGGCGGAGTCCTTCCTGACGACGGCGTAAGGCATCGGCAAGGCGGAATTGACCCGCCAAATTGCGGATCAGGCCATTCAAGGGGCGAAACGGAATATCATATGGTGGCCGGTCCGCACCTCGTAGGGGCAACCCTTGCGGTTGCCCTCTTTCGGGCGGTGGCACCACCGGCCGTTGCGTTTTCGCCCAGCGAAAAATAAAATAAAACGCAGCCGCTCCCAGCAAAAACACCAAAGCCCAAGGCAGCCACCCAAAAGTAGCCTGCGTCCGAATCGGATCGTATTGCAAATCGTACCAGGGCAAAAAGACCTCAATTTCCCCCACCCGCATCGTAGCGTAGGTGCTGCTGGTACAAAACCCTGGCTCATCGGATCGGGTCACTTGGAGCGCTACATTGTAGGTGCCTGCTTCTTTGTAGCGATGCGTAGGCGAACGTTCGGCACTTGTCTGATTGTCTCCAAAGTCCCAGTGGTATTGTAAGTCTGGGGTTTCATCCAGGACATTGGCTGAAAATTTGAAAGACTGACCTGGCCCCAAAATGGCAGGCAAATCCAAGGCCTCCAATTGCGGCGGATGGTAGCATTCAATGGTCAAATCCACCTGGCTACTCATGGTGGTATCGCGGCGTCTTTCGTAAACGGCTACAGTGACCAGTTTTTCGGGACTCCCTTGTAAGGTTTTAAATGGCACTTGCCAGCTGGTCACACCTACTTTCACGGCTTCCGTTTTACCACTTTTTTTATCCAATAAGCGCCAGCTGGTTTTTGAATCGACAACATCAAGGTTGCGGGTAGTTAACGTAAATGTGGCCGTATCACCTATCTGGACAGTGCTGGGCGAAGTGGTGATGCCAATGGAAGTCCCTCTCGGCGGCTGGGGTAAGTTTTGGCTAACCCAGTAAATCAAGCCCAGGGTACCGAGTAAGGTGGGTAAGGTCCACCAATATCTGCGCAGCCAATTGCGTAGTTTTTTTAGCCAAGTGCCGCTGGCTTCAGCTTTATCTGCATCAGTAGCTGCCGCCAGTAACTCGGCGTAATATTGATCAAAAATGGCATAAAAACGCTCCTGTTCCGCCTTGCTGTGGGCAATAATTGGGGCGAGTAAGAACTTTAATTTTTCTTGCTCCCGCCAATGTGCGCTGGCTGGACCGCTGATGACTTGCAAGAGTCGGACTTGTTCGGCTGGGCTGAGTTGGAAGCCGGCGAGTTCCAGGCGTGTAAGCAGGCCTGCTAAGGGTAGGTCAATATGTGGGATTTGGGTCTCGATGCTGTTGCGTGTTGTTTTCCTTAGCAATAAAATTAGCGCGCGGATCAAAATAGCTAAAAGTAACATTAATAGCAACGCGGATGAACATGGATTAAGCGGACTTTCCACGGATTTAATCCGCGCTAATCCGCTTAATCCGCGTCATCCGAGTTGCTATTGTTGTCGCTTTGGTAGCTCTAAGCCGCTTGCGCATTTCAAATTTACAGAAATATTGAAACAACACAAGATTTATTCCCACAATTGAGGCACTTCAATTATTCAATCACCACCGCCAGCGCTTTCCCCTTCCCAAAACTCATCCAATACAAACCTGGCTTGACTTCCGTGCAATCAATCTCTTGCACCGCCCCCAACAACAACTCCATTTTCACCAATCTCCCCACTGCGTCAAAAAGGCGCAACTGCACTGGGAAACCCAAATCTTCCGGGCTACTCACCGTAAATCTCCCCCGACTTGGATTGGGATACACCCTCACTCCCAGGCTCTGCGCCTTCGCCAATTCGGCCTGAATCAAAGATCCACTGCTCTCCTGATACACCCGGAAAGCCGCATCGTAAAGGCTATAGGCAAATCCATTGTACCACAAATGACCACCACTATAAGCATTGGATAAGGCGTATCCAAAGGAGGAGCCCGTGAGCACGAAGGTATACTGCTGATTGGCGGTTAAGTTTAAGGCACTACTCAATATAATGCTTTGCCAACCCGAGCCTATACTAATCCCCGTTTGTTGGTACAAAGCAGTACCACTCACCGTATTCCCACTGTAAATGCGCAGGGTAGAATTGCTGACCGCCTGACGCAAATTGACGTCGATTTTACTCAAAATGCCGGTCACCGTTGCCGTGAAGGATTGGCCGGAATTGAAAAAATTGTTAACCGAAATATAGGCCTGTTGCGTATTTTGTTGAATGATGGTTGTTGTACTGGTAGGGAGCGTGCTGGTACTCAGTTCGTTGCTGTACGCGCTGGCTCCATTGGTATTCGTAGAGCGCACCCGATAGAAGTAGGCGGTGTTGGCGCTCAATCCATTGTCGGTATAGCTGCTGGTATTCGCTGGCAGTGTGGCAATGGTCGCGAATCCAGTTCCGGCAGAAAGGGAGCGTTGCAGTTCAAAATTGTCCTCATTGCTGGCGTTGTCAATCCAACTCAGGGAGATGGAACTACTGGTGCGACTTTGTAAAGCCAAACCAGTAGGTGCGTTGGGCGCAGTGCCTGCCCCAGCCGCAGTAGCCGCATTGGCTGTGTTGGAATAGGCCGAACTGGTAGCGCTGCTGCTGGCCTGCACCCGGTAATAATAAGTTGTACTGGCATTGAGCCCATTGTCGGTATAGCTGCTGCTGTTGACGCCCAAGGTAGCAATCACGCTGAAACCGCTACCACTGCTGGTCGAGCGCTCCACTTGATAGTTCTGCTCATTGTTGGCATTGTCAATCCAGCTCAGCGCGATGCTGCTGGAAGATTGTGTGGTGGCGCTCAGGCCGCTGGGTGCGGCAATACTTGGCGGTGGCGTGCTACCGAATAAATTCCAGAATTCACCCGCCCAATAGCAGGAGTAAAAATTGACATCGGAGCTGTAACTGCCCGTAGTGCCACCTTGGGTGGTACCAGTTCCTGGGTCAATGGCAACTACGTGGCCCATACTCGTGATGTCGTAAGTAACCACTACCGGAGTGCCGCTGCTGTTGTGGTAGTTTTTTCGGGTGATGTTGCTGTTGCCGTTGAAGCTGCTTTGGGTCAGATCTACCGTGGCATCGGTGCCATGTACATTGGTCCATTGCTCCATAACTTCGGTGAGGTTCATGTTTTTGACCGTAAAATCACTGGTGCCGTGAAACACGGCTACGCTGGGCCAAGGACCTGTATAGGATGAATTTTGGCTGCGCACCAAATTGCCCCATTCTTGTGGCGTTTTGTTCACTCCGGGCGACATGGCGCTAAAGGCAGCCGTAGAGCCAATGCCCGCTTTATAAGGTAAACCGGCCATGACTGCCCCACCTTTAAATACTTCGGGGTAGGTGGCCAACATGACCGTGGTCATCCCCCCGCCAGCCGAAAAACCACTGACAAACACCCGACTGGCATCAATGCTGTAATTGGCAGCGATGTATTCGAGCATGGATTTGATGGAGCGGCACTCGCCTTGTCCACGGGTAATGTCACCAGATTCAAACCAGTTGAAACAGCGAGAAGAATTGTTGCTGCTGAGTTGTTCGGGGTAAATGACGTAGAATTTGTGCTGATTGGCCAAGGTATTCCAGCCGGTTTCAGTAGCAAATTGGGTGGCGGTTTGGGTACAACCGTGCATGGCTACCACCACTGGTGCCGAGGCAGGCATGTTGCTGGGGGCGTACAAATACATGTTCAAATTGCCTGGATTGGTACCAAAACCGCTGATTTGCTGCAATTGGGCATAACTATGCTGAAAAAACAAAAGCAGGAGCAAAAGGAAGAAAATCCGCATGATTACGAGTTTTTTAGACTGAATAATTGTAGGTGAAAACCACTCCGCTCCAGCACAGTATTGGTTACTTGCAATAAAAGCGGAATAAAATTCTGAATTCAAAACTATTGACTTCTTTCTTGTTTGGTGATGTGGAGTAAAAACAGAAAGGGTTGACAATTTGGGTCAACCAATAGCTTTTGAAGGCTAAAAAACTGATTGATAATTACTTGTAAAAATGCTGCCGCAAAACGCCCGGTTTGCGCTTTTCCTGACTGGGCTTTGCTAAACCCATGATATTGAGGCCATTTTTTTCCATAATTTACGAAGCCCGCCCCGTCATTCCGCCCAAATCAGCCTACCATGGGCAAAGTGACAAAAATCAGCGAAAATGCAGGTTTTACAAGGCTTTTAGCCAAATGTGGGGGTGAGCACATGAAAAACAAAATGCCCATTTTTTCCAGCATCCATTTTTTTATTCCTTTTTCGCCCAGTCGGTTTATTCTGCCAAAACTTCATAATTTTGCTGACCATTTTGTGAAATTTTTAAAATCCTCAAAAATTGGCTGGTAAAACCTTATTCGATAAGATCTGGGACGCCCACGTTGTTGAACAGATCGAAGATGGCCCAAGTGTGGTGTACATCGACCAACACTTGATCCATGAAGTGACTAGTCCGCAAGCATTTGCCGGACTTGATGCGCGCGGACTCAAAGTGCTCCGCACCAACCGTACCGTGGCAACTCCTGACCACAACGTGCCTACCATTGATCAGGACAAGCCAATTCGCGATGACCTTTCCCGCTTTCAGGTGGACAAGCTGACTGAAAACTGTGAAAGACACGGTGTTACCCTTTATGGCCTCAATCACCCATATCAGGGGATCGTGCACGTAGTTGGGCCTCAATTGGGCATTACCCAACCCGGGATGACCATCGTATGCGGCGACAGCCATACCTCAACCCACGGCGCTTTTGGTAGCGTGGCGTTTGGGATCGGAACCTCGGAAGTTGAAATGGTGTTGGCTACCCAGTGCCTGATGCAAAGCAAAGCCAAGCGCATGCGCATTACCGTAGATGGTGAGCTGGGGCCTGGTGTAGGAGCCAAGGACATTATCCTGTACATCATTGCCCAAATCACCGCCAGTGGTGGTACCGGGTATTTTGTAGAATACGCAGGTTCGGCTTTCCGCAACCTGAGCATGGAAGGTCGTATGACCGTCTGCAACATGAGCATCGAAATGGGTGCTCGCGGCGGTTTGATTGCCCCCGACGAAACCACTTTTGAATACATTCGTGGCCGCGAATTTGCCCCTAAAGGAGCTGACTTCGATGCTGCTGTAGCCAAATGGCGCGAGCTGTACACCGATGCAGATGCGGTATTTGATGCTGAACTGCACTTCGACGCTGCGGACATTGAGCCGATGATTACCTACGGGACCAACCCTGGCATGGGTGTTAAGGTTACTGGCAACGTGCCGAACTTGAGCGACATTGAAGAGTCTGGTCGCACCAGCTTTTCCAAGTCACTCGAATACATGGGACTTGTACCTGGAGAATTGCTTTTGGGCAAACAAGTTGACTATGTGTTTGTCGGCAGTTGTACCAATGGTCGGATCGAGGACTTGCGTGCAGTAGCCCAGTTTGTAAAAGGTAAAAAGAAAGCGGACAACATCACCGCCTGGATCGTACCCGGCTCCAAGCAAGTAGAAAAGCAAGCGCAGGAAGAAGGGCTGGTGGCCATTTTGGAAGAAGCTGGCTTTATGCTGCGTCAACCAGGCTGCTCGGCTTGTTTGGCGATGAACGAAGACAAAATTCCCAAAGGCAAGTACGCTGTTTCGACCTCCAACCGCAACTTTGAAGGTCGCCAGGGCCCCGGTGCCCGCACCATGTTGGCTAGCCCAATTACTGCTGCAGCAGTGGCGGTAACCGGAAAAATTGTTGATCCACGCGATCTGTAGGGGCAACCCTTGCGGTTGCCCTTCACAGGTGCAACCGCAAGGGTTGCCCCTACGGGGGGCGTTTCATTTTATAAATCGTCATTTATGGCACGCGAAAAATTCCAAAAGGTACACTCATCAGCCGTACCAGTTCATATAGAAAACGTGGACACTGACCAGATCATCCCGGCCCGCTTTTTGAAAGCGACCACCAGAGATGGTTTTGGCGAAAACCTGTTCCGCGATTGGCGTTACGATGGCAACAACCAGCCCATCGCTGATTTTGCCCTCAACAATCCCATTTACAGTGGGGACATTCTAGTGAGTGGCAAAAACTTTGGTTGTGGTTCCAGCCGGGAGCACGCTGCCTGGGCCATCACCGATTTTGGTTTCAAGGTAGTCGTCAGCAGCTTTTTTGCCGACATCTTCAAGAACAACGCACTCAACAATGGCCTCCTGCCAGTTCAGGTTAGTGACGCATTTTTGGCACAAATTTTTGAGGCCATCGAAGCGGATTCTAAAGCAACTTTTACGGTTGATTTACAAGCACAAACCTTTACCATCGACGCTACTGGTGCATCCGCTTCTTTTGAGATCAATACGTACAAAAAAGAATGCATGCTGAACGGATACGATGACATCGATTATCTGTTGAGTTTGAAAGATAAGATCGAGGAGTTCGAGAAAAAGAGAGCTTAATTATGTAATGAAAAATGAAAAATGAAAAATGAAAAATGCCAATATGGCTTTGTTCATTTTTCATTTTTCATTTTTCGTTTTTCATTCAAAAAATGGGACGGAAGATCGAAATCATGGACACCACCCTCCGGGATGGTGAACAAACCTCCGGAGTATCGTTTACCGATCAGGAGAAGCTCAAGATAGCTCGATTGTTGTTGGAGGAGCTGAAGGTCGACCGCATTGAAATTGCTTCTGCCCATGTATCGGAGGGGGAATTCACAGCGGTCAAGAAGATCATGGATTGGGCCAAAGAAAAAGGCTACATCGATCGAATTGAAATCCTGGGCTTTGTGGATGGAGATCGTTCCCTGAACTGGATGCGGGATTCTGGAGCCAAGGTGCTGAACTTGTTGACCAAGGGATCGGAGCGCCATTGTACTCAACAATTGCGCAAAACCAAGGAAGAACACCTCAGCGATATTCTGGATGTGCTCGCTCGCGCCGAAAAACTCGGCATTCGTTCCAATGTTTACCTCGAAGACTGGTCGAACGGGATGCGTACCTCGCCCGAGTATGTGTATTACCTGCTGACAGGTTTGAGTAAAGCCCCGGTGCACCGCATCTTGTTGCCCGATACCCTGGGTATCCTCAATCCCGATGAGTCATTTGCTTTTTGTAGTGACGTCATTCAGCGTTTCCCAAGCCTAAGCTTTGATTTTCATGCCCACAACGACTACGATTTGGCTACTGCCAACGTCATGGCCGCAGTAAAAGCGGGGGTTACAGGCGTACACGTGACGCTCAATGGCCTGGGTGAACGGGCAGGAAATGTTTCCTTGTCCAGTGTAGTAGGGGTGTTGAAAGACCATTTGCACTGCGAGGTTTCTGTAGATGAAAAGAAATTGTACTCCGTTAGTAAACTCGTAGAGTCTTATTCCGGCGTACGTATTCCTACCAATAAGCCGATTGTGGGCGAGTTTGTGTTTACCCAAACCAGTGGCATCCATGCCGACGGCGACCAGAAAGGCAACCTCTACCACAACGACCTCAATCCTGAACGTTTCAACCGCAAGCATTCCTATGCCCTGGGCAAAATGGCGGGCAAATCCAGCATTCGCAAGAACCTTGAGGAACTCGGCATCGAACTCGATCAGGAATCCATGCGCCTTGTGACCAAGGCGGTGAACGAATTGGGCGACCGCAAAGAAGTGGTAACCCAGGAGGATTTGCCCTACATCATTGCCGATGTATTGGAAAAACAAACCCTGGAGCAACGGGTACGCATCAAGAACTATGCACTTTCGGTTGCCGCAGGCCTGCGTTCGGTGGCTACTTTGAGTATCGAAATTGATGGCAAAACCTACGAGCGCACCGCCGATGGCGACGGCCAGTACGACGCATTTATGAGTGCATTGCGCCAGATCTATCTGAGTTTGGGGAAAAATCTGCCCCGCTTGATCGACTACGTGGTCACCATTCCACCGGGCGGTAAAACGGATGCACTTTGTCATACGGCGATTACCTGGCAGGAAGGCGAAAGCCGCCCTTTCAAAACCAGTGGTTTGGACTCGGACCAGGCCATTGCCGCTATCAAGGCAACAATCAAAATGTTGAATCTTAAGTAAAGGTTCCAAAGTTCCAAGTTCCAAAGTTCCAGGGTTGCAACAGCCCTGGAACTTTGGAACTTGGAACCTTGGAACCCTAAAATTTTAATCAATGAAATTCACTATCGCAAAACTTCCTGGCGACGGCATTGGTCCGGAAGTGGTGGCTCAGGCCGTAAAAGTTCTGGAAGCCGTTGGCACTAAGTTTGGCCATGAATTTGATTTTCAATTTGGCATCACCGGAGCCCACGCCATCGATGAAGTAGGGGAGCCTTACCCTGAAGCTACCCACCAGATTTGTATGAACTCCGATGCGGTACTTTTTGGTGCCATCGGCGATCCCAAATACGACAACGATCCCAAAGCGAAGGTGCGCCCTGAGCAAGGTTTGTTGGCCATGCGCAAAAAATTGGGCTTGTATGCCAATATTCGCCCGATCAATACTTTTCCATCGCTGATTCACAAATCGCCACTGCGCCCCGACCTGGTGGAAGGTGCCGATTTTGTGGTAATCCGCGAGTTGACCGGTGGCATCTATTTCGGCGAGCCACGCGGCCGCTCCGAAAATGGCGAAAAAGCCTACGACACCTGCGTCTACAGCAAGGAAGAAGTGACCCGGATCACCAAGTTGGGTTTCGAGTACGCTCGCCTGCGCAACAAACGCATGACCGTAGTGGACAAAGCCAATGTATTGGCGACCTCTCGCTTGTGGAGAGAAACCGTACAGGGTATGGTGGCTGATTATCCCGATGTAGAGGTGGATTACATGTTTGTTGACAACGCCGCCATGCAAATCATCCAGTGGCCGAAGAAGTTTGACGTGATGCTCACCGAAAACATGTTTGGCGACATCCTGTCCGACGAGGCGAGTGTCATCACGGGTTCTTTGGGCTTGTTGCCTTCGGCATCCGTGGGTATTCACACTTCGGTGTTTGAACCGATTCACGGATCGTATCCTCAGGCTGCTGGTAAAGACATTGCCAACCCGATTGGTACCGTACTTTCTGCTGCACTGATGCTGGAGTTGGGCCTCAAATTGCCTGCCGAAGCCAAAGCGGTACGCGATGCAGTAGATGCGTCTTTGACTGCTGATGCTGTAACGGAAGACATTGCTACCGATAAATCCAAAGCCTTCAAAACTTCACAAGTGGGAGATTGGTTGGCGGAGTATATTTTGAAGTAAGACAGTAAAAACAAGGCACTTGTCTTGATTCAAACTGATCATATTCTGCCGAATCGGCACATAAAAAAAGTCAACCAATTCAATTTGGTTGGCTTTTTTTATGTCCAGTTTAAATTTTATTTAGTCTAAATAAGTTAATGTCATAAATACGTCAACTCTTAGATTTAGTCTAAATAAAGAGAGTGATTTTAAAAATGATCCCCTACTTTTGCGCAAAAAAAAACTTCCTGTCATGAAAAATGCATTGTTTTTCTGTGTTCTTGGCGCTGTTGTGTTTTTGAGTTCCTGTGAAAAGGAAGACGAAATCCAGGCCTACACCGTTCCCACAACCTATACTTTTGACAATGTTGAGTACAAAGAATCCGCTGCACGCATCAGCATGTGGTTGGGTTATACCACCTACCTGGGCCGCTCTATCCGCAAGGTGCTGAGTCAGGACACGGTAAACTACCTGTGGAACAACAGCAACGCTGCTTATACCGCAGATGTAGCGAGCAACATTCCTTATCCGCATACCGAAATCAACAAACTGACCTTCAATCTGGCCAGCAAAAGTGCGGATGTCAACACATTCAAAGCTTATGCTGATTCAATGGTTGCTGTGAGCAAGTTCTTCAATCGGCCAGGTGCCAAAGGGGTTGCGGGCAAAATTGGCAGCCGTTTGTTCAATTACACCGGGCTGGAGTTCAATCAGGCGGTCGCCAAAGGTTTGATGGGCGGCTTGAGTTTGTACAACATCAATGCGATCCTTGACAAAATCCCTTCTGACGACAATACAATCGTAGTTGCTGGCCAGGGCACTGCCATGCAACACAACTGGGATTTGGCTTTTGGCTACGTCGGAATTCCTGCCAATTATGATACCACTACTGCCTATACTTCGGCCATGGAAAATCGGCCATTGGCTCTTGGAGGTTACTTCGCAGAGCGAGGCAAGTACCTCAAAGCAGGTGGCCTTGTGTTTGAAGCTTTTCGCAAAGGTAGAGCCGCCATTGTGGCCAAAGACTACAAAACCCGTGATGCCGCCATTGCGACCATCAAGGAGTATTTGGAAAAAACAGTGGCTGCTTCAGCCTATTACTACGTCACTACGCCTCAAACCCAGGTTGCACTCGACGCAAAATTCCACAGTCTTTCCGAAGGTTTTGGCTTCATCCTTGCCTTGAAATACCGCGATGTGAGCAGCAAATTGACCCCCGCAAACTACCAGACCTTGCTGGACATCATCAAGACCAATTTTTATACCCTAGCTGAAGATCCTAGCAACACCAAACTAAAACAAGCACAAACGATCTTGACCAATGCTTATGGCAAATTGCAGCCTTAAGGAGCTGTAAATAGCAATGAGTACCAGAACACCATTTATTGGGTTCTGGTACTTACAATTAAAATCAAACGACCGATGAACATTTTTTAACCCAATCCAATTTCACACCAATGAAAAAAGATTTTCAGCTCAAACTTGCCGGACTTCTGCTCATGACCGCTCTGCTCGCATTTACCTGCGGCAAAGAAGGGAATGACGACGGATCCAATCCCGGAAGCACGGATGCTTTTAAATCGGCGATGCTGGTCAATTATGCCGACAACCTGATTGTTCCGGCTTATACTGACTTGAACAACAAATTGGGGGCATTGAACAGCAGCGTCAATGCATTTTTGGCGGCCCCTTCCGAACTCACACTGGCCGCTACCCGTGAGCCTTTTAAAGCCGCGTATCTCAGTTTTCAAGGGGTCTCAGTCCTTTATTTTGGCCCGGCATCGGCACAATTGTTGAACAATTACATCAATACTTTCCCTACGGTGCCTACCCGCATTGAAAAGGGCATCGAAACGGGCACCTACAATTTTAATATTCCCCAAAACTCGGATAGCATTCAGGGCTTCCCGGCTTTGGATTACCTCTTGTATGCGCCAGATGCGGTAAACAAGTTTTCCGGCGTAGGTGCAGCCAAGCGCAAAAAATACGTGCAAGATGTATTGGTGCGCATGAAAACCCTGGTTGAAAATACCCTGAGTCAGTGGAATGGCCCATACCACCACACCTTTATTGCTTCCTTAAAAACCGATGTAGGCAGCTCCATTGGCAGCCTCGTCAATCAGTTTGCTTACGAGATGGATGCTTTAAAAGGGCCGCGCATTGGTTGGCCTTTTGGCAAACAATCCAATGGAATTGTCTTTGCCGACAAATGTGAAGGCTATTACTCTGGCATTTCCGCTGAATTGGCCATCGCGAACCTGAGCAGCTTGAAAAATTATTACACGGGTGCCAATGGCGATGGCATTGCCGACTACCTGGTGCTGCTGAAAAAACAGGATTTGAACAATGCGGTATTGGCGCAGTTTGACCTAACCTTAGCCGCATTGAATGCCATCCCCAAGCCTTTATCTGCCGCTTTTGTCAACAATCCTGCGCTGGTGGAAGACGCCTACAAGCAAGTGCAAAAATTATTGACGTTGATCAAAACAGACCTAGCCTCGGCTACTGCTGTACAAATAACCTACCAGGACAATGACGGTGATTGATCAACGGAGCTTTTATCGACCGGTTTCCATTGCGCCTTTAATTACCTTCAGGATCACTTTTGGGGTCTTGATGCTGTTTAGTCTGCTTCGTTTTTGGTGGCGGGGTTGGATCACTAGTCTTTATGTCGAACCCCATTTTCACTTTACTTACCCGGGCTTGGAGTGGGTGCAGCCACTGGGCAATGTAGGCATGCACCTCTTATTCGCCTTGCTCATCACCAGTACGGTACTGATCATACTGGGCTGTTTTTACCGCATGGCCATCCTTTTCTTTTTTTTGGCCTTCACCTATGTCGAATTGATTGATGCTTCGGCTTACCTCAATCACTATTATTTCATCAGCCTTGTGGCCTTTATCATGGTGTTTTTGCCCGCCAACGGGGCTTATGCGCTGGATGTTTATTGGCGAATCACTCCGAGAAAACCTCTGGTTCCGGCCTGGACCATCGATATCCTGCGCTTTCAACTGGCGATTGTGTACGTATTTGCCGGACTGGCCAAACTCAATCCCGATTGGTTGATCCACGCCGAGCCTATGAAAACCTGGCTTCCCGCCAAAAGTCACCTCCCTATTGTCGGGCCATGGATGTACGAAACCTGGGTGGCCTATCTCTTTTCCTGGTTTGGGACGATGTACGACCTGTTTATTGTCTTTTTTCTATTGAATAAAAAAACGCGGCTCATCGCGTATGGCTTTGTGTTGGTTTTCCATCTGGCTACCGCGCTTTTTTTTCCCGGCATCGGGATGTTTCCGTACGTGATGATTACGTCAAGTCTGATTTTTTTCTCCGCAGCATTTCATGCCAAACTGCTGTCCTTTTTGCCTGGAGTTAAACTTCAAGCTACGGCAACTCATGAGGGAACAGCCCCGGTTTTTGCCCGCAAAAAAATCCTTTCCCTGGGCATTGCCCTGTATGTAACCCTACAGCTACTGATTCCATTGCGATTTTTGCTATACCCCGGGCATTTGTTCTGGACGGAGCAAGGGTATCGGTTTTCCTGGCGGGTGATGTTGATGGAAAAATCAGGAGCGGCCTATTTTACGGTGAAGGATAAGAGTGGTTCGCAGGTTTATGAAGTGGACAACAAAAAATTCCTGACGCCACTACAGGAAAAAATGATGAGCACCCAGCCGGATATGATTTTACAATACGCCCATCATTTGGCCAAAAGTTATCAACAAACCGGATTGGAAGACCCTCAAGTATACGCCGAAGTGTACGTGTCTCTGAATGGCGACCGCTCCAAACCCTTCGTTGATTCATCCGTCAACCTGGCGGCACAAAAGTCGACTTGGAAACCTATACCCTGGATTTTGCCTTACAAAAAATAAAAATGATGCTGTTAAAAACCACATTGCTGGGTTTATGCTCCTGTTTTGTACTGACCTTGTTTGCCCAAAATCAGCCGATGATCAGCGGCACCGTCCGCTCCGGTACAGAAGCCGTGGCCGATGCCTCGGTGGTACTTTTTCCACTCAATAAAGTAGAAATCAGCAACGACAACGGTTTTTTTCGCTTCGCAAAACTGGAGCCTGGTACTTATGAAATGGTCGTAAGCTCAATAGGTTTTAAAGCATACCGCCAAAACATTGTGCTCCAGGATCAAAACATCAACAACCTGGACATCAACCTCGAACCTGCGGTTGTCGACATCCAGGAGATTGTGATTTCGGATCAAAAAGACGAAACCGTCTCAGGTAAACTATACGATGTATCCGGCACAGCTATTTATGCCAGTAAAAAAACTGAGCTGATCAATGTCAAAAGCCTCAATGCCAATCTGGCGACCAACAATACCCGTCAGATTTATGCGCGTGTCCCGGGGTTGAACATTTGGGAATACGATCGGGGCGGGTTGCAGCTCGGCATTGGTGGCAGGGGATTGAGCCCCAACCGCTCGTCCAACTTCAACATTCGGCAAAACGGCTACGACATCAGCGCCGATGCTCTGGGGTATCCCGAGAGTTATTATACCCCTTCTGCCGAGGCATTGAGTAAAATCGAAATCATTCGTGGAGCGGCAAGTTTGCAATACGGCCCCCAATTCGGAGGCCTGGTGAATTTTGTGATGAAAGAAGGCCCCAAGGGCAAACCCATCGAAATCACTACCCGGCAAACCCTCGGCTCCTACGGTTTTTTCAACTCATTCAACAGCATTGGCGGCACCGTAGCCAAGAATAAACTCAATTATTACAGCTTTTACCAGTACAAACGTGGCGATGATTGGCGGCCCAACAGCCACTATGACCAGCAGAATGCCTACATCCACGTGGCTTACGAACTCAATGAGAATCTAAAAATCAGCGGGGATTACACCCTGATGAAATACCTGGCCCAACAGCCCGGCGGGCTCACCGATGCACAGTTTAGAGAAGATGCTGCGGTGTCGCTTCGGTCGCGAAACTGGTTTCAGGTGGACTGGAATTTGTTCAACCTCACGCTAGACTATATACTTAGCCCCCGTACCAAACTCAATTGGCGCACTTATACCCTTCAAGGATCACGCGAAGCACTAGGCGTACTCACTTACATCAATCGACCTGACGTGGGTGGAGTGCGCGACTACATGGCTGACCAATACAACAATTTGGGCTCCGAACTCAGGCTCATCCATCAATACCCTTTGTGGAATCAACAATCCAGCACTTTTTTGATCGGTACCCGGGTGTACAAGGGGCTAACCGAACGCAGACAAGGTGACAGCAACAACGGCTCCGGCCCTGACTTTGTATTTACCGGACCAGAACCCAACAAATCCAGTTTTCGTTTTCCGGGCAGCAACGTCGCCGTTTTTGCCGAAAATATTTTTCGCATCAACCAGCACTGGAGCATTACCCCCGGCGCCCGTTTTGAACACATCAATACCAAAGCTGATGGCTATTACTACAAACAAAATATCTTCATCGCCGACGACAAAATAGCCGAAACCAAAGAAAATCCGCGTTCATTCATGCTCTTGGGCATTGGGAGCTCCTGGAAATTTGGCAATGGAACCGAGTTGTACGCCAACATCTCTCAAAATTACCGCTCGATCAATTTCAACGACCTCCGCATCGTCAACACCAATGCGAGGGTAGACCCCAACCTGAAAGATGAAACCGGGTACAACATCGATTTTGGTTTTCGCGGTACCTACCAGAATTGGCTCTATGCCGATGTGAGTTTTTTCTACTTGAAATACAATGATCGGATAGGCTCCATTTTCGTGCGAGATACCAGTTTTATGACTTACCGCTTGCGCACCAATGTGTCGGACAGCAGAAACCTCGGCCTGGAATTCCTGCTGGATGGAGATGTGTTAAAAGCACTCAGCAAAGGGATGGCCAAATACAAATTGAACATTTACACCAGTTTGTCGCTGATTGATGCACGTTACGTGAACACCAAAAACACCGCGATTGCTGGTAAATTGGTGGAAAATGTACCCCCCGTCTTGTTCCGCACTGGTGTTTCTTTTGGCAATCCAAAGTTCAATTTCACCTATCAGTTCGCCTACCAAACCAAGCAGTACTCCGATGCCACCAATACGGAAGAAACACCTACAGCGGTAGATGGGGCCATTCCAGCTTTTGCGGTAATGGATCTCAGTTTGAGTTACAATTGGCGGGTGTTCACGCTTTATACCGGGGTGAACAACCTGGCCGATGCAAAATATTTTACCCGCCGCGCCGATGGTTACCCCGGCCCAGGCATTCTACCTGCCGATAAGCGGAATGTCTATGTGACCTTGCAGTTTAAACTTTGATGATTTTTTCGGGTAAAAATTGGAGCCAAATACTGATCTTTACTGGGCAGAAAAAGGGAGACTCCTTTGTCTCCCTCCATAGCAGGCCTCCCAAAAGAGGCTGATAACTCCAAAAAACCTGCTACCTCATTAAAACGCTAAATGTCTCTTCAGAATAAGTCGGCGTTGGGGCTGGTAGTTTTTGGTACATTCATGGATTATGTAGGGGCAACCTTTGCGGCTGCCCCTTGCTTGGGTGTTTTTAGGTGTCGGGGCAACTCAACATGGGTGCCCACAATAGGTGATTTAGGTGTTTGTGTTTAGGTGTTTGATTGTCAACAATAGTGACCATAAGACCGCATAAATTTGCAAAAGGTCGCAAAGAAAGTCGCATTTATCTGCTGATTTGCAATTTTCGCTGACCAATTCCAGATTTTAGTGGATAAAAAAATTGATTTTGCGCATTTCAAATGAACAAGTATCCGCTATTTGTACTGCAGCGGCTCAAGTATTACAGGAATCTCGATTTGCCGACCAGGCCATCGAGCGGCAATTTAAGGATCACCAGCATTGGGCCATTGCCGAACAAGGTTTTGTAGCCGAGCAGGTCTATGCCTTAATTCGTTATTACCGTCTCCTTTGTATCGTAAGTGGAAAAACCCCGATTGCAATCGAAGATTGGGAGTTTCTACTGGGAGCTTCTCTGATTTTACAAAAACACCCGGCTGGAGCACAATTCCAGTTCCTTTCCAAAGAGCAAATCCTTGCGGCCTACCATAATATAGGTGATCAACGCGCGCTACGTGAATCCATCCCCGATTGGTTGGATGCATTGGGGCAACGCGAGTTGGGAGACAAATGGGCGGCTACCATCCATGCCCTCAATGAACTGCCCCATTTGGTGCTGCGGGTCAATCGCCTCAAAACTGATGCCGCTACCTTATTGAAAGATTTAGCCAAACAGCAGATCTATGGTCGAGCCATTCAGGATGATGCCGTATTGATTGAACAGCGGGGCAAAATGTTCGGCACAACTGCTTTTCGCAATGGCTGGTTCGAGCTCCAGGACTTCTCTTCTCAGCAGGTCGCACCCTTTTTGGAAGTTAAGCCTGGCATGCGGGTTATTGATGCCTGTGCAGGCAATGGGGGGAAAACCCTACACCTCGCGGCCTTGATGCAAAACAAAGGCCAGATCATTGCTTTGGATACCGACGCCAGAAAACTGGAGCAGCTCCGCCTGCGCGCTCGTCGGGCGGGTGTGAGCATCATCGAAACGCGGCAGATTGAATCCAGCAAAACCATCAAACGCCTGGCGCAATCCGCAGATCGGGTGCTCTTGGATGTACCTTGTAGCGGCTTGGGCGTATTGCGCCGCAACCCCGATACCCGCTGGCGATTGTCACCCGAACACCTTAATACTATATATGGTGTACAAAGGGAGATTTTAGAGCGCTATGGGAAACTGTGTAAGCCCGAAGGTAAACTCGTTTACGCCACCTGTAGCATCCTGCCTTCGGAAAACCAAGAGCAAGTGGATGCCTATATAGATAAGGTAGAGGGAAAATACACGCTGGATACCAGCCGAACCATTTTACCCCAGGACGAAGGTTTTGACGGCTTTTACATGGCTCGCCTGCATAGGGGCGATGAAAAATAAGTGTTTCATTTTGCCAAAGGATTATATAAGTAAACGGTTCATTTTAAGTTTTTTATCTAATCCTTTAGCTCAGGAAAAATGAATACTTATTTTTGCCCCACTACATAGACATTGATTCACCCCCTCTTTATGGGGTTGACAGAAATGATCCTGTATCCTACCTTTGATATCGTTTTACAATCAATTGGTACATCAAGGTAGTTAAATTATAGGGGGGCCGCTTTTCGGCCCCTTTTCTTTTGGATCGAGTAGCTTTTTGAAAAAAAACCACACTTTTTTACTATTACCTCTTGCGTCTCATTTAAGAAAGACTTAACTTTATACTCCTTGTAAAAATCACCACACTTTAACATTCAGCAGTTTAGATCTTGATGGAGAAAAATCTTGAGATTTTTTTTCAATAAAGCTTGTATGGTTCAAGAGTAGGGATTACTTTTGCATCCGCTTTGAAAGCAAGGCGATTGAGGGAGGGGTTGAAGGAATTGATTCAGAGCCTTTAAAAAGGGCGCTAAAAAAAAACTTCAAAAAACTTTCTCAAAAATTTGGAATGTAGAATGTGAATGTTGTACATTTGCATCCGCTTTGAAAAGCAGGGCGAAAAAAGGTATTGAAAGGAGTTAAGTTGGTGCGAAAAAAAGAAGAAAAAAATCTTCAAAAAGTTTTGCAAAAACGAGATGAGTATCTACCTTTGCTGCCCCGCAGGAAGTTGCTTGAAAGAGCGACGGAGAAAGCGGAAAGAGTTGAAACCAAAGGGTTTTGACTAAGTTAAATGCCAATTCATCGGAATTGAAAATACGGTTGAGATGTGCTTAAATGAGGAAGGTTGCAGAGCCTGAAGTTTAGGGATGAGTAGACCAAAGAGTTCATTGACACAATGGGAATTGAGGTAAGGAATAATTTACTTTTTTATT
>JAIXOO010000197.1 GCA_027486765.1 Saprospiraceae bacterium | reverse complement strand
TCCCCCCTCGAATTGCCCAAGTGAAGGTTGGTAATCGGTGATTTGCTGGTTCGCGCTACAATATGCCGCGCTTTTCCAGCGATGACGACCACTCTAAAATCATAGGACAAACCATTAAACGCAGCTTTTGGAATCCATTGTTCAATGCTGATTTTGCCTTTCAAAATGCTATTGACCAGCTCAATGACAATCGCCTCATCGGCGTACCTGCGCACTTTTAAAGAATTGTATAAGGCAATCGTCTGCGCTTCTTTGACCAATTCAACGGAGCTAATGGCTTGGACCCGTTTGCCATTCGTCCGAAAAGCCACCACACCCGAAGCGGATGAACCATGGGCAGGTTTGATAAAAACGCTATGGATTCGCTGCGCTTGCATCTGGATTCTCAAGGTCTCATAATCGCAGACATTGTCCAGGCTAAGCGGCGTTGGGACGTTATTTTTGGTCAAAATGGCTTTGGTCTCGACTTTATCAAATAGGGTCAAAATTGAATCAACGCCATTCATCAAGCGCACATCGAAGGGTAGCAACTGTGCTTTTAAGTCGGATAAAAACCTGCAAAACCCACGATACCATTCCTCTTGGTAAGCAATTCTACCAAAATCGGATAATAAAGTGAGGTTCGTGGGGTGCGACAAAGTGGCACCATATTCGATCAAACCTTGCCGGACCGCGCTGTTTTCGCCCGGTGAGTCAATTTTTACAATCGTATTGGGTCGAATGTAGGCTGCAAGATCAACGGTATTGTCCAGTAAGTCTTGGTAAGCAATAAGGGCGTAGCTGTGTACTTTTAAAGCCTGAATTTCGGCAACAAAAGCAGCCACCCGCCTATTTTCGGGATTGCCAATGAGTAAAAAGTGCATTATTCGCTGACTTCTACATATCTGTCATCTTCGTCGTCGTAATTGCCTTGGTCTTCCATCGAAACGGCAATCCCCAAATCCCCCATTTTTGCCATCATGTCATCCGTCATAAAATGATGGTCCAGATTCAAAAACACGAGGTTTTTGATGTTTGGGCTATCCAACAAAGCTTGTGCGCCAGTATCGGACAATATACCCATGGACAAGTCCAGGGTGTGCAACTGCTTTAGTAGGGGCGATTTTGCGACAGCGATGGCAATCTCGTCCTGAATGTTGCTGTTTTTAAGCCCTAAATAAGTCAGTTTTGGAAATTTACCGCCATTGATGATCGCGTCAAAATCTTCAATGTTGGATTCAAAGCCATAATTATCGTCACCTAGCCAAAGCTCTAATTTTTCCAAATTTGGCAAATCTGCATTGGCGATGTCTTGCACAACATTGGGAGGCAAACCGCCCGTTTGAATGACCAGGGTTTTCAGGTTTTTATGTTTCAATTCACTCAAACTTAAACCATCGCCGCCTCTTGCCTGGAAAAATTCAAGATTGGGAAAGGCTGCGAATAAAGGACTTAAGTCGCTTTGCTGAATCCACGAAATTTCTTGCTCTTCAGCCGTAATATCGCCGATGAAGAGTGCTTTTAAGTTTTTGAAAGCGTCTTTCAGTTCAACCAAAGTTTGCACGAAACCATCTGGATTAATCGAAGATTCAAAGTCCCACGCTCCAATGATGAGTTCTTGACATTCAGCAATGACCGGTATTCTAGCAAAAGCTTGAATGAGGTCTTCCATTTTTTTGCCACCCGAGTAGTCGTCGTAATCTATTCTTAGGCGATAAACATATTGATTTAAATTTTTTAATAACCCTTCTTCAGGATCAAAATCAACAACTGGTTTCCCATTGAATGAATCGAGGTGTTCGTTAATCATGTTGGGATGATGTTTATGCTGTTAGAATAAGATGGGTTAAAATTGTGTACAACGCTGGTACAAGCCCCCAGGTACAAAAGTATGCAAGATGTTTTATGAAGGCAACAACTTTTTTGTTGGTGAGGATTTGTTTTTTGAATAGTTAGCTGGCGCGGGAGCATGGTTTAAGTCTGACTATTTGGGGTGGTCAAAATCATGCAAAAGTGCCTTGATTAGAAATTTCCTTCGACAGATATTTGCAAAAACCGCAAAACAATACAACCAAGAGCACTGGGGCATCACCAAAAAACCAGGAACCTTGAAGAAAACAACAAACGTTTATCAACCTAAATCGCACCTTATGACACAATTGGATTCAACCCAAGACTCCGCAGCCCCAACGAAAGGCAACAAAAAAACCATATCGCCCACTTTAGCGGCCATCATTGGCTTCATTCTAGGTGTTGTACTCACTTCGGTATTGATGAATTGGCAGGACGTTAAAGATGGCTGGCAGGATGGCTCACAAGGCAAACCTCCACGTTATGAGACAAAACCTGTAGGCAAGTAATCCAGCACCCTCCCCAGTTCCAAATCCTCTTGCTCACTCCAAGGGTATCCTTCCTGTGCCCCTAACTTCCGTGCCAAGTACTCCTGCTCCGGCTGCCCTGGCGTAGGCACCAACCAGGCTGGCCGCCCCGTAACCGCTAAATCCATCAAGGTACTATACCCAGAGCGACACACAATGAGCCCACTTTGAGCAAAAAGCAGCGATAAACCTGCTGTATCCAAATGGGGTGCGATGGTAAGATTGTTTTCTTGTACTTGGGTAAAAGGAATTTCCGGTTTGCCTTGCAACAAGAAAAAATGCTCCTGCGGAAAAGCCCGCACTTGCTCCCGAATCTCCGCCTCCCAAATGCTGCGCTGCGGCTCGGGGCCAGAAAGGACAAAGGCAATGCGGTATTGAATCGGCGCTTCCACTTTGTGCAAGCGCGATAAAGGCCCCAGGTAAAGGGTTTTCACCCCTGGCAGCGGCGGATGGCTCAAATCCCCGGCCAACCCAGGATACTCCTCCCAGTCCGGAATCCAGGACTCCTGAAAATACGTTCGAATCCAGAAAGCATTGACCCATTGCACGCTGCGCCCTCCAAACCAATGCCTGGCTGGCAAGTGAATTTGATGGGAAACAAAAGCATTGAAAATTCCCGGGATGTAACACCCAAAACGTTGGTCAGAAATGACCCGGTCGAAATGGAATTGTTGGTGCAAAGCTTGTACCACCCGGTATTCGCGCATGATGGCCAGAAAAACTTTGGGCAGCTGTCGCAGCATGGGCCAGTACAAATTGGCTTTGGGGTAGGTAACCGCATAGTCAGGCAGCTCATGGCAGGGCAAGTCCGGGAAAGTTTGCCGCAAAAATGCCAGTGCCCGCCCATTGGATGCCAAATGCACCTCATGCCCCAAGGCGAGCTCCTGTTCAATCAGTGGCACACTGCGCGTAGCGTGGCCGAGTCCCCAATCCAGGGGCGTAACGAGGGTTTTCACCACAGGCATTAAACTATTGGATTTTAAATAAATTGATTATCAGTCAATTGACTCATTATTTGATGATTTTGAGTTAAGAGTTAAGAATACATGACTTAAGAGTTTAGAAGTGGGCTACCGCAGCGACTTAGACCTGCATTGCTGAATAAGTCGCTGCGGTAGCCCACTTCTAAACTCTTAAGTCATGTACTCGTCACTCGTCACTTAAAAAAACAAGAAAATTATCAATTACTTGATAATCAAATCGCCTCAAGTCTATTGAATTATTGCCCCACAATATCTCGATTTTTTCACCCTACTTTGCTGTCATTTATCAATAGACTTTTGTGTTTGTGAGAACACACCCAATCAGGGCATCAAAACATCATATTTTTTCGTTATCTTCTCAGTATTGTTCATTTGCCCCCTCTCAATCCCACAACTATGCAGCGAATATTTACCTTCTTGTTCTTTTGTAGCCTTTTTTGTAGCAGTGACCTCCTGGCCCAAAACACCGTTACGGTCAAAAATTGCAGCCGCATCAACAGTACCTCGTTGGAGTTTTCACCCGCCTTTTATGGCAATGGAATGGTCTTTGTCTCTTCGCGCAAACGCACGGGAGAGATCGACAAAATAACCGGTGAAACTTATTTTGAGCTGTACTACGCCGATTTTGACGAAGATGGAATGCCCATTCAACCAGCCCCTTTTTCAGCCGAAATCAATTCCGAGCGCCACGAAGGACAAGTGAGTTTTACCAACAGTTCCGATAAAATGTTCTTCAGCCGCAACAACATCAGCAAAGGTGTACCCCAGGCAGGCAAAGACGACACCGTGCGCATGCGCGTCTACGAGGCATTCAAGGGGCCTTATGATTGGGAACGGGTTCGCCCTCTACCCTTCAACAACGTGAACTATTCCTGCATGCACCCCTCCTTGAACTACGATGGCACCCGCTTGTTTTTTGCTTCCAACATGCCGGGAGGCTATGGCAAAATGGACATTTATTTCGTAGATTGGGATGGGAGCAAATGGTCGGACCCGATCAATCTGGGACCAGAAGTCAATACCTCCGGCAACGAAGTGTTCCCCTACATCCACGACAATGGGGCCCTCTTTTTTTCCTCCACCGGCTTGCGTGGCCTCGGCGGCCTCGATGTATACATGATCGACCTTAGCGGAAGTGAATGGGGCAAGGTGCTCAATTTGGGTCAGCCATTCAACTCCAAGGCCGACGATTTTGGCCTCATTTTAGACAAAGAAAGTACCCGGGGGTTTTTCTCCTCCAACCGCAACGGCGGCTCGGGCAAAGACGATATTTACGCTTTTGAAGCACCCAATGGACTGCAAGGACTCAAACCCGTCGTCCAGGCTACCCTGCGCATCACCGCCATCGACGAGGACAACAACGCCACCATGCCCAATGTGAACATCCGCGTTTTTGAACGGGCCAGCGATGGCCTGATCAAGGATGGCAACACTTACGCAGCTACCCTGGTACCCGCCAACGACCAATCCCAGGACCTGATCATGCGCCTCAACCGCAAAAACGATGAGGAATTGGGCAATCCAACCTCTGTAACTGGCCGTGATGGCTCTTCGACGATCAACTTGGCGGTGAACCGCGAGTACGTTATCTTGATTTCAAAAACGGGCTTCAAAACGCAGGAACTTCCCTTTACCCCCAAAGCCCAAAACCTGAAAAACACCATGGATGTGCGCATGGCCCACATCAACTGTATTCCCTTGCGCGGCATCGCCCTTACGGACAAATACGAAAAACCCATTCCAAATACCAAAATCCGGGTCATTAGCAATTGTAACGGGCAAGAAGTGTTGCTTACCTCCAATTTGGACGGTACTTTTGACCACTGCCTGGACTTGGGTTGTACCTACACCATTCTGGCCGAGAAATACGGGTTCAAAACCGCTCAAACCCAACTTTCCACCGAAAACGTACGCGGTAGCCGTTCCTTTTCGATCAGTATGCACCTGGCCCCAACCAACGAAGAAGTCATGCGCAAACCCCTGGCAGAAGGCACCATCATCGTGATGGAAAACATCTATTACGATTTTAATAAAGCCGCCATTCGGACCACCGACGCCCGCGATCTGGAGGCACTGACCCGTTTGATGGTCAAATACCCAACCATGGAGGTGGAACTGGGCGCCCACACCGATTCCCGGGGTACCAGTGAATACAATATGCAATTGTCCCAACGCCGGGCCGAAGCGGCCAAAGAATTCCTCGTGCGCAAAGGAGTTGCCGCCAACCGCATCCGTACTACGGGTTTTGGAGAAACTCAAATCCGCAACCACTGCAAGGACGGCATAGAATGTGAGGAAAAAGAACACCAATTCAACCGGCGAACGGAGGTAAAAGTGTTAAAAATCAACGAAACCGCGCTGTATGACATCAAACCAGGCGGGAATTGAGATTTTACTATCTTAGAGCCCTGATACCTAAAAAATCATGCACACTAAAGCCATTATTCCGGTAGCTGGCGCGGGTACCCGTTTGCGGCCCTTGACTTATACTCAGCCTAAACCCTTGATCCCGGTGGCGGGCAAGCCCATCATTTCTTTCATCATCGACCAATTGATCGACATTGGAGTGCGCGACTTTATTTTTGTGATTGGTTATTTAGGGGAAAAAATCAAAAATTACGTAGAACAAGCTTACCCCGACATCGAAAAACAATTTGTCAACCAGGAATTGCGCCTGGGCTCCGCACACGCCATCTGGACCGCCCGCGAATCGATCCGGGACGCCGATGACGTATTCATTTTTTTTGGAGACACCATCATTGACCTCGATTTTCAATTGGTGCTCCAGGATCATTATTCTTGCTTGGGCGTGAAAAAAGTAAATGATCCACGCGAGTACGGCGTAGTGGAGTACGGCGATGATGGCCTCGTCAACAAAGTGATCGAAAAACCCCGCATCCCCAAGTCCAATATGGCCATGGTGGGTTTTTATCACCTCAAAGAAGTGCCCTCGTTTATCAATGCTTTAGAGTTCAACATCAGCAACAACATCCGTACCGATGGCGAATTCCCCCTCACCGACGCCTTGATGCGGATGATTGAAACGGGCACCCGTTTCAGCACCATTGAGGTCGACAACTGGTTCAACTGTGGCAAAAAGGATGTGCTACTGGAAACCAACGCCATCATGTTGCGCCGCAAGGGTTATGCCTCTGCCAATCTTCCTGAATTTGATAACTCCATCATCATTCACCCCGTCAGCATTGGCGAAAACTGCCAAATCGTAAACTCTATCATCGGTCCACATGTTACCATCGGCAACAATGTGCGCATCAACAATGCCATCGTGCGCGACTCGATCATTGGCAACTACGCTGCCATCCAGGAAATCATCCTCCAAAATTCGGTGGTGGGCAATGACGCGTCGATCACAGGCTTACGGCAAAGTTTGAACATTGGCGACAATACAGAAATTGACTTTAGTTGAGAAGGTTTAGGGAGGTTTAGGAAGGTTTAGGCTGCCGCAGCGACTTAGACAAAGTCCTTGTCAAAATCGCTGCGGCAGCCTAAACCTTCTCAACTTCCTCAACCTTCTCAACGCTAATTTTTACCCATGAAAATCACCTTCGATCGCCTAGTCCTCGTCCTCATCATCGCAGTGGCGGGCATCTACATCGGTAAGTATTTTTACCAAAAGCCACAATTTGTCAATGGCCAAAAAGCGCTGGACTTCCAGGCACAAACCATCAACAAGCAATCTTTTCGGCTTTCAGACCTGAAAGGCAGTTACGTTTTGCTCGATTTTTGGGGATCCTGGTGTGGGCCCTGCCGAATGGAAAACCCGGAGTGGGTGGCCTTGAACAAACGATTGGCTGGGCAAAAACTACCCAAGGCCGATGGTTTTCACATGGTCAGCATCGCCATTGAGCGAAATGAAGAAAGTTGGAAACGGGCCATTGAATACGATGGACTGAACTGGCCGCTGCACATTCTGGATCAAACCAGCAGCATGAAATTTTTCAATTCACCCATCGCCACTTTGTACAAAGTACGCGCCTTGCCCAGCAATTACCTGATCGATCCCAAGGGAATGATCATTGGAGTCAATCTAGATCCTCAGGAGGTAGAAAAACGGATTGCCCAGTAAATCTTGTCATGACATGCTGTCAAAAACTGACAAGCTGACCTTTGGGGCGATAAAAAAATAAATGTTCATTTTGCCAAAGGATTAGATGAGTAAATGGTTCATTTAAAGTGTCTTATCTAATCCTTCGGCTCAAAAAAAATGAACATTTATTTTTGCCCCACTACTTCGTCTCCCCCTTTTTTCTGCCATGGCAAGATAATTGCTGTGGGTTTCAAAAAAAAATTGTATCGTGATGGATCCGAATAACAACGTGGAAATCAACGAAGAAACCATAGCAACACCAGTGGAAAACGACAACAACATCAACGACGAAGGGCAAGAAGAATCAACGCCGGGCGGAGACAATTCCCTAGAGGAGCAATTGGCCCGCTTGCAGCGTGATTACGCCGAATTGCAGGACAAATACATCCGGCAGGCAGCTGAGTTTGACAATTTTAAACGCCGTACCCTCAAAGAGCGCCTGGATTTGATGCGCACCGCCGCCCAAGATACCATTCAGGCCCTGCTGCCAGCACTCGACGATTTTGATCGGGTGAAAACTGCCAGTGAATTGCCCAATAGCCCCGAACCTTTCAGTGAAGGTGTAAAACTGGTGTACCATAAACTGTACCACATTCTGGCCGCTCAAGGTCTGGAACCCATGGAATCCAACGGGCAGGATTTTGACACTGAAATCCATGAAGCCATTACTGAAATTCCAGCCCCTACCGAAGCAATGAAAGGTAAAGTGATCGATACCCTGGAAAAAGGATACAAACTCAAAGACAAAATGATCCGCTACGCGAAAGTAGTGGTGGGCAAATAACAAAGCATGGCGAATAAGCGCGATTTTTACGAAGTGCTTGGGGTGCCTAAAAACGCCGATGAGGGAGCTTTACGCAAAGCTTACCGCCAAATGGCGATGAAATTCCACCCAGACAAAAACCCCGGTGACAAAGAAGCCGAAGAAAAATTCAAGGAAGCCGCTGAAGCTTACGAGGTACTCAACGACGCCGACAAACGGGCGCGTTACGACCGCTATGGCCACGCTGGTGTAGATCCCAATATGGGCGGCGGCGGCGGCTACGGCCCCGGCGGCATGAGCATGGATGATATCTTCTCCCAATTTGGCGACATTTTTGGCGATGAATCACCCTTTGGTTCTTTCTTTGGCGGTGCAGGTGGTCGTTCTGGCGGTGGCCAGCGTGGCGGGCAACGCGGCGGAAACCTCCGCATCAAAGTGTCCCTGACCCTGGAAGAAATCGCCAATGGGGTTACCAAAAAAATCAAAGTCCGCAAACAAACTACCTGCGACGAATGCCGGGGATCGGGTGCCAAAGACTCCTCTTCGGTCAAATCCTGCAACACGTGTAATGGTGCCGGGTACGTCCGTCAGGTGCGCAATACCTTCCTGGGGCAAATGGCAACGACCACGCCTTGCCCGACTTGTGGGGGCCGTGGCCAGGTCGTAACCAGCCATTGCGCCAAATGCCGGGGTGCCGGAACTGTCGAAGGGGAAGAAACCCTGGACATTGACATCCCAGCAGGCGTTGAGGAAGGCATGCAACTCCAAATGCGGGGCAAAGGCAACTCAGGACCCAATGGCGGCCCGTCCGGTGACCTCCTGATCACCATCGAGGAAAAGCCGCACGAGCACTTGCAACGGGATGGGCAAAACGTGATTTACGAACTGTTCATCAATTTTGCCGATGCTGGCCTGGGCACTTCCGAAGAGGTACCAACCCTGGAGGGCAAAGTCAAAATCAAAATACCACCCGGCACTCCCGCAGGAAAAATTTTCCGGCTGAAAGACAAAGGTTTGCCTTCGGTGCAAGGTTATCGCGGTGAGCGCGGCGACCAGTTGATTTACGTCAACGTCTGGACGCCCAAAAAACTGAACGACGAAGAACGCCGCTTGTTGGAAAGAATGCGGGAACTCCCCAACTTCAAACCACAACCTGGCAAGTCAGACCGCAGTTTTTTTGAAAAAATGCGCGACTTTTTCAAATAAGCACTGACGCTAATCGTTGCTTGTGAGAAATCGTTTTTCACAATGTTTTTGGCACAAAGAACACCAGGGAGGGCACAAAGAGCACAAAGAAACGTCAACGTCTAACTTTGTGTCCTTTGTGCCCTCCTTGGTGTTCTTTGTGCTAAAAAAATGCCGCTTCTTTGAGCCGCTAAAACACGTCTATGAAAATCAGCCTTTCCATCTGCCTCGCCCTTGCCATCCTGCTTAGCGCCTGTGGCCCCAACTACGTCTACAACCACAAAACGGCCTTCGACAACGACACCTGGACTTACCAGGCCGTACAACAACACCAGGTCGAAATCAAAGATACCACCTACCTCTACAACCTGATCCTTGGGGTCAAACACAGCCCCGAATACGCTTTCCAAAACTTGTACGTCAAGATCAAAACCGTTTTCCCGAATCAAGAAAAACGCGAACAAGTTGTTTCCCTCAACCTGGCCGATGGCAGCGGTGCCTGGTACGGCAAATGCAGCGGCAAAACGTGTAGCATCGAAATCCCCCTCCAACAAAACGCCATTTTTGAACAAGTTGGCACCTACCAGTTCTCCATCGAACAGTACATGCGAACCGAAAAAGTGGAAGGCGTAAAGGGTTTGAGTTTCAAAGTAGAAAAGACCACGACCAAAGCCGCAAAATAAATTTGGCACCAGCCTCCACTACAAATTCAACCAATACGTCACCTTCAGCACCAGCGCCCGGTTCTTCACCTGCGGCCCCTGAAAAAACTGGTCGGTAAAATAATTATCGGTATATACCAAAAACACATCCGATACGGGCCGGAAGCGCCACTGCACGCGGCTGTTGATGTTCACATTATTGACCTGGGTATTGTATTGCAAAAAGGTGCTGAAAAACAAACTGCGGCTAAAGGACAACTCCGCCCGCGGGCCGATCAGCCAAAAACTGGCGCTGTTGAAAGGGCTGGGCAAGTGGATGTCGTTGTAGGCGTAAGTCAGCGCAAAAACGCCGTAGGGTTGCCAGCGGTAAACCAGCTCGCCGTTGATGCGAAAAATATTGCCATTGAAATATTGGCCAGTACCCACGTTGACTTCGTAGGAAAAAGGTTTGCGGAAGTCTGAGGTGTAGCTCACACTCGCCGTGTGGTAAGTGTAATCCGTGCCTGCGGGCAACACCTCGCCCCCCGAATTGGTGGGGTCAAAGGGGAAATAGAGGTAAGTGTATTCCTGCCCACCGTTTATTTCCAGCGATGAATTGCCCGGGAATTCCATATAATAAGTCAGTTGGTGGCTGCGGTCGGTCAACTGGTAGCCAGGGGCATTATAGGTCAGGGTATTTTGCAGGTTAAACCCGGTGACATTGACCTTTTTGGCCCAGCTCTCCTTGCGCGGAAAGATGTTCATTTTGGTGATGTTGAACATCGAAAACTGCCCGGGCCGGGGGATAAAGCCTACATCGGCGCGGTAATCCTGCCCGATGTATTGCATGCCCGAAAGCACCGACCATTTGCGGGTAGAATGCCCTAAAAATGCGGCTGCCGATTGGGCATCGGCGTTGCTTTGTTGGCCCGAGAAGGAGCGGTGGTAATAAAACTCGCCTTCCCACTTGTTGTCTTTGGAAAAAAGGTTGTATTCCAGGCCCGCTACCCGATTGTAGGCACCGGGATTGTGCTGGATCTTTTCCTGATCATCCACCCGGAAGTTTTCCTTATTGACAAAAACAGCGCTGATCGCCGAGCGTTCAAAAACCTTGCGCTGCAAAACGCCCACGGTGTAATTGGCCGGGCCCTGATTGAGGGCGCTTACCCGACCCGTTTGCATGTTGAGCAAGCCGATGCGCCAGTTTTTATCCAGTTTGCCACTCAGGCGCATCCCAGCTTTGATGGGCACATTGAGGTTGCGCGTGACCGAAACGGTGTCACCCTCAGTCGTCACCTTGCGGATGCTGCCATTGGCCAAACCCACCCGGCGGCTGAAAAAAGGCCGGCTATCCGGGAACCCAAAGCGCCCGAATAAGTCTTCATTTTCCAAAAAGAACTGTCGCCTTTCGGGGAAAAACAGCTCAAAACGGCTCAGGTTGGTGATCTGGCGATCCACGTCGACCTGGGAAAAATCGGGGTTCAAGGTCAGGTCCAGGTTGAGCGAAGGGGTGATCGCAATTTTGGCGTCGCCCCCGATGTTGAGCTTGCTTTCAGTGGGAATTTTGAACTCAAAGTCCTTCTCCGTTCGCCCAATGATGTAGGGAATCACCGACACGTTGGCCCCCGGCTGTGGTGGCGCATCTTCCCAAACGAGTGATCCGGTAAAAGCCAGATTGACAGGCAAAAAAGCCCGGGGGACTGGAGACCAGGTGGAAGCCTCGTTTTGTTTGAGGCCAAAACGTACAAAGTTGATGCGCCAGGCGTTCTGCCCACTGACTTGCCGGTAGCGCAGGGTTTTGAAGGGGATGGCAATTTCGATCACCCAATGGTCGGTATGGTTTTGGACTTCGGAGTACCATTTGTTGTCCCAATCGATCGTAAGGTTGGTTCCATTGTCGATCAAACCTTCGCGCTGCACATTGAAGGGCGTCACTGCAAAGTGAAAGCCATTGAGCTTGTCGCTGAAGGGATCGATGTTGACGGCAAATACGTCGCTGGTGCCACTTTGAAAATCGCGCTTGAGGGAAGTGGTGATGTAATCGGCTTGATTCTGGTATAAAACTGCCCCTACGTAAAGGAAGTTTTGGTCAAAAGTGAGGCGAATTTCGGATTTGAGATTGGCGGCAGAGGTATCAAAAGGGAAGTTTTGGAAAAAATCTTTGGCGACCTGGGCATTTTGCCAGGCGGGTTCATCCAAGGCACCATCCAGGCGGATGAGCTCTTTGGATTTGCGAATCGAGAGTTGGTGTTGTTCAACGGGGATGGGGGCTTGGCTGTACAAGGTTTGGGTCAGCAGCAATGCTAACCCACTGAGCAAGTGGGTGAATTTCATGCTTTGGCAGTAGTTAGGACGGTATAAATAGGCTTTACGGCGCAAATCTCAGGAATAATATGCAGGAAAACAAACCGCTGCCACATGGAGCTGTGGATTGAAGCCCAACGCCGCAGTTTTGCGGATGAAGCGCCTTAAAATGTTTTTTTGCCAGGTAAACTAAATGGTCTTTGAATTAAAAATCATCGAACTGGGCAAGGCGATACTTAAAACTTGACGGAGTGCAGTATAAAATCAAGTGGGTCTTTGCCGTTATCATTGCCAAAGACCCACTGATATGTATCAATTCTGTTCCTCCCTGGCCTGTTTTTGGCTGGTTTTGTCCCTCCCCGCTCAATCCATCCAATCCACCATCCTAGACTACAACACCCGTGAACCCATTCCCTTTGTCAACATCGGCATCCTGGGCAAAAACCTTGGAACGGTTAGTGACGACGCGGGCAAATTCAGCCTGGAAGCCCCAAAAACTGGCTGGAACAGCAGCGACACCCTGCGCTTTTCTTCTATCGGGTATCAATCGGTAGATTTTGTACTGCTTCATGAAAAAGAGCTACCCCAATCCATCTACCTCAAACCTGTCACCCTGACCTTGCCTACGGTGCTCATCAACCCCAAAAAATTCAAACGCCCCAAAGTTTTAGGCCATCGCAACAACGCGGAAAATATGGTCTTCTATTTCCAGTCCAACCGCCTGGGCACCGAGTTATGCAATTTGATTGAAGTGAAAAAAGGCAGTTATTACTTGAAAAAAGCGCATTTCAATATCGCTCAAAACAAATTCGGGCCATTGTTTTTCCGCGTGCATGTGTACGAAAACGAAGCTGGGAAACCCGGCAAAAATTTATTGCCCAGGGAACTGATCGTCTCTTCTGAGCTCAAAAGTGGCACCCTCAGCGTGGATTTAGCACCTTACAACTTGGTGCTTGAAGATGATTTTTTCCTCGGGCTTGAATGGGTCAAAACCTTGAATAAGGGCAACATCAGCAAAGACTTACAGTTTTGTATCGGATTGGGGCAAGCTGGTGGAGTTTTTACCAAAAGTACGAGCCAGGCTCAGTGGCACAAGATAGACAAACGGGTAATGGGGTTTCAGGTTCATTTGGGGTTTTATGTGGAGGGGGCACAAGAGTGATTTAGGCCTTGCTATTTTTTTTACTTCGTTGTATCTTTACTAAATATGATCAAACAAATGCAATCATCAAAAAATGGATAAAATTCTAACGTATAAGGATATTGTTCGGAAACTGGTTGAAGAAATTGGAAACCTTACCAGTCCTTCTTTAAAAGGTATAGATACAGAAATCATCATTGACGAGGAAAAAGGTCATTATGTACTTTTTTCTTTGGGTTGGCACAACGAACGTTGGCATTATGGCAGTTTTGTACACATTGACGTGAAGCCTGATGGTAAAGTCTGGCTTCAACATGATGGAACTGATCTTTCTTTGGCTTATGAATTGGTTAAGCGAGGCATTCCCAAAACCGACATTGTTTTGGGTTACAAATCCCCAGTGGAGAGAGAGTGGGCTGGGGAGTTTGCATTGGCTTGATTTTGGGTGAATTTAAGGAACAGGTTGGGGAGGGTTAGTTACTTGGGCACATTCAAACAAGTTATTAGGCTGTTTTAGCGCTAGCTCGCCCCAATAAATCTGCCGCCATTTCTGGAAGTCTTAAGAAGCATTGGGTGACGGAGGTTTTTCTTTTTTATTGGTCACAATTTGAGTTAATTAAAGTTATTCTGCTGAATTTTTCTGGGCAATCTGCTAAATGCAGCTTTGAAGAATTCGTCGTGTGGTTTGGAGGGCTTTTTAGGCATTTAGCTAAGTTTGATCGAATTTAAATTAAATAGTTTTAAAAATAAAATTATTTTTTATTTTTGTTTATAATTTCAACCGCAGATGGAACCCAATACACTCATCTCTATTTCAGGACTCAGTTATATCGCTGAATATCTGAGCCTTGCTCAACATGCCGCACTCCTGTCAGCAATCGACCAAGCCCCTTGGCTGAACGACCTCAAAAGAAGAGTTCAACACTACGGTTTTAAGTACGATTACAAATTCCGTCGCATTGATTTGAGTATGAAAATCGGCGAGTTGCCAACCTGGGCACTAGAAATCGCCAAGGACTTACATGAAAAACAATTTTTCTGCGAGCTTCCTGATCAGTTGATTGTCAATGAATATTTGCCCGGGCAAGGTATTGCTCCACACATCGACTGCGAGCCTTGTTTTGAAGGCACTGTTGCTTCGATTTCCCTGGGTTCGGCCTGTGTAATGGATTTTACGCACCCTATTCGCAAAGAGAAAATTCCGATTTTACTGGAACCGCGCAGTTTGGTCGTATTGCAGAGAGATAGCCGATATTTTTGGACCCATGGCATTGCGGGGCGTAAAGCGGATGTGTTTGAAGGTAAGGCTTTTTTGCGCCAACGCCGGATTTCCCTCACCTTCCGCAAAACAATACTGCAAGCAACTTAAACAAATGTTTCCCCCGGCTGCAAAAAGTCACCCCCTCCCAATCCCTACCCTCACTTTGCTTTCCCCTTAAAATAACTTAATTTGCCACTTGAATCATTTAACCCAGCCCTATGGCGCGCCCTGATTTTCGCAATATCCCACTCGACCTCAACCTGGGAGGAGCCAATCCCCCTGAGGAAGGTGCAGAACCCTGGCTAAGCCCGGAAAAAATAGCCGTCAAAGCCGCTTATGGGCCCTCCGATGTAGCGGAAGTACAACACTTGCGTTATGCTGCGGGTATCCCGCCTTTTTTGCGCGGCCCCTATGCCAGCATGTACACCATTCGCCCCTGGACCATCCGCCAATACGCGGGTTTTTCTACCGCCGAAGAAAGCAATGCCTTTTACCGCCGGAATCTGGCGCAGGGCCAAAAAGGGCTCTCTGTCGCCTTCGACCTGGCCACCCACCGCGGCTACGATTCCGACCACGAGCGGGTGCAAGGCGATGTCGGCAAAGCGGGTGTCGCCATCGATTCGGTGGAGGACATGAAAATCCTTTTTGACCAAATCCCTCTGGCCGAAATGTCGGTCTCCATGACCATGAATGGCGCGGTGATTCCCATCATGGCCTTTTACATCGTCGCGGCGGAAGAACAAGGCGTCAGTCCGGCCCAACTGAGTGGTACCATCCAGAACGACATCCTGAAGGAGTTCATGGTGCGCAATACCTACATCTATCCGCCTGAGCCCTCCATGCGCATCATCGCAGACGTGTTTGCCTACACCGCGCAACACATGCCCAAGTTCAACTCCATTTCCATCAGTGGCTACCACATGCAGGAAGCAGGTGCACCCGCCGATCTGGAACTGGCCTACACCCTGGCCGATGGCTGGGAATACTTGCGTACGGGCGTCAAAGCCGGACTAGATGTGGATGATTTCGCCCCGCGACTGTCCTTCTTTTGGGCCATTGGGATGAACCACTTTATGGAAATTGCCAAGCTGCGCGCCGGGCGATTGTTGTGGTCCAAAATTGTGCAACAGTTCAATCCCAAAGACGCCAAATCCATGGCCTTGCGCACCCACTGCCAAACCTCAGGCTGGAGCCTCACCGAGCAAGATCCGTTCAACAATGTGGGCCGCACCACCATCGAGGCCTTGGCAGCAGCCTTAGGCGGCACCCAATCTTTGCACACCAACTCCCTGGACGAAGCCATCGCTTTGCCCACCGATTTTTCGGCCAAAATTGCCCGCGACACCCAAATTTACCTGCAAAAAGAAACCGACATCTGCAAAGCGGTCGACCCCTGGGCGGGCAGCTACTACGTGGAATACCTCACCGACCAGTTGGTGCAACGCGCCTGGGCCCTGATCGAAGAAGTGGAAGAACTGGGCGGCATGGCCAAAGCCATCGAAGAAGGTCTGCCCAAATTGCGCATCGAAGAAGCCGCCGCACGCAAACAAGCCCGCATCGACAGCGGTAAGGATCAAATTGTGGGCGTAAACGTCTTCCGCCTGGAACAAGAAGCCCCCATGGATACCCTGGAAATCGACAACACTGCCGTGCGGGATGCCCAAATCCGCCGCCTGCAGGATACCAAAAGCAAGCGTGATGAAGCCGCCTGCAAAACCGCCTTGCAAGCCCTGAAACAATGTGCAAAAACTGGCGAAGGCAACCTGCTGTCGCTGGCCATCACCTGCGCCCGCTTGCGCGCTACCTTGGGTGAGATTTCGAGCGCCATGGAAGATATTTTTGGCCGCTACACGCCTGTAACCCGGGCAATTTCTGGCGTGTATAGCAGCGAAGCCAAGAGCGATATTGATTTCCACGAAGCGCAGGAACTGGCCGATCAATTCGCTGAACTGGAAGGCCGCCGCCCCCGCATCATGATTGCCAAACTGGGGCAAGACGGCCACGATCGCGGGGCCAAAGTCATCGCCAGCAGTTTTGCCGATCTGGGCTTCGATGTGGACATTGGCCCCTTGTTCCAAACCCCGGCAGAAGCTGCCCGACAAGCAGTAGAAAACGACGTACACATCCTGGGCATCTCCTCCCTGGCGGCAGGCCACAAAACCCTGGTACCTCAAACCATCGCCGAACTGGCCAAACTGGGCCGCGACGACATAATGGTGGTGGTTGGCGGGGTGATTCCAGCACAGGATTACGCCTTCCTGTACGCGCAAGGGGTGGTCGGAGTATTTGGTCCCGGCACAAAAATTTCCAAGGCTGCTGCGGCCTTGTTGAAGTTGTTGATGGAAATGGTGGCGTAAGGTTGAGGGAGGTTTAGTAGGTTTAGAAGGTTTAGGCTACCGCGAGCGACTTAGACAAGGACTATGTCAAAACAGCTCGCGGTAGCCTAAACCTCCTCAACTTTCCTCAACCTTCCTCAACTCCTCTTTCACAATTCTCCATTTTGTCCTATATTTCCGGAAAATGAACACCAAATGATGCGTCTTTTCCTTTCCTTGGGTCTGTTGTCGTTTTTTATCCTGCCCCAATTGTCTTGCCAACGCGCTGGTCAGGAGTTCAATTGGTTGAAAAAAAACAGCATCCCCATTGCCAGCGTTGATGGAAATGACCTCAGCGATTTGGTTTTTTTAAAGGAAAAACTCAAAGACGTTCGGCTGGTGCAAATTGGGGAAAGTTCGCACGGCGCTGCGGAATTTTACCAGCTCAAAACCCGCCTGGTGGAGTACCTGCACCAGGAAATGAACTTCGATGTATTGGTCATCGAGGGGGGCTTTGGCGACATTAACCTGGCTTGGCTGAACCAGGAAGAGCAGGATACCAAGGGTCTGATGTACAACTCCGTGTTTGGCAATTTTCGCTGTGAAGAAATGTTGCCGCTTTTTGAGTACGCCAAAACGGAGGCCAGAGGGGATCATCCACTTGCCCTGGCCGGCCCGGATTGTCAATCTTCTGCCAATTATTTCAACAATTTCCTGATCGACTTCCTGCGCAAGTACGACACCGAACTGTCCCGCGATGTGGAGTACAATTTTATGACCAGCTCCCTCCTTTACGGCCTCATTCCCGACAGCACCCAGCTCATCGCGGCAATAAAGACCAACGAGCGGGTCATCAATCGGGTTTTGGATTTTTTGGAAAACAAGGAGGCTAAAATCCGGGAGGATTTTCCTCAAAAGCCGCTTCTGGTCGCCTTCACCCGCCGGGCCCTGGAAAATTACCTGGAATACTGGGCGCTCGACTACCGCGCCATCCGGCTCCAACAACAGTTCGCACTCCGCGACCGCATCATGGCCGAAAACCTGATGTGGCTGGCCGACGTGGCTTACCCCAACCAAAAAATCATCTACTGGGCGCACAATGCCCACATCGGCACCGAAAGCAATTCGGTGGACATCTTTGGCAAACCCCTCAAAATGCAGGGTAATTATGTCGCCGAACGGTTCGGCAAGCAGGTGTACAACATCGGCCTATACGCCAGCAGTGGCGAGTTATTCCGCCACTGGATGCGCGATGTGCAGCCCTTCAAGGACGACAGCATCGGGGGCATTGGTGAGCGTTTTGGCCGCTTGCCCAAGGCGATCAATTTCCTGGAATTGCGCGGGCAACAGCCGGGTAAGGGCAAGGATTGGTTGTTCAAACCGCTGCCCGCTTTTGAGCTGGAAAGTGGGGGGAAGATACAGTTTACGCCAACCAAGAAGTACGATGCGCTGATTGTGGTAAAAAAGGTGCGGGGGCCGAAGTATTTTGAATAAACACACAAACCCTGCTCACCAATTTTAATGCATTAGCCCCACCCCTTTCTCCACATCCAGCCGAATTACCCGCACTGCCTCTGCTCTGGTATGCACATCCAGCGCGCTATTCTCCAGCCTCAGCACCCCCCGTGGGCACACCGCCGCACAGATCCCGCAGCCTACACAAGAAGCCCGCACGATGTCTTGCCCCTTTTGCGCGTAGGCCCGCACATCGATGCCCATTTCGCAGTAGGTTGAGCAGTTGCCGCAAGAGATACACTGACCGCCGTTGGTGGTGATGCGGAAACGGCTGAAAAACTTTTGCTGCAAGCCCAAAATAGCGGCCATCGGGCAGCCAAAACGGCACCAAACCCTGCTTCCCATCAAAGGGTAAAAACCTACCCCAATCACGCCAGAGAAAATCGCTCCGATGAAAAAACCATACCAGGCCTTGAGCCAGTCGGCGGGGATAAAAAATACATTTGGATTGTTGGTAAAATAAGCCAAGGTGGTCAATACAATGATCAGTGCAAAAACACTGCTGGCGGCAATTTTGACCGAGCGCGGAATCTGTTGCAGATACTTGGGGCGCTGCCACAAGAGCAAACCCAAACCCCCAAAAATGGCCAATACCAGTACCAAAAACAAGTCCCGCGTCACGTAATAGCCCGCCGGATTTTCGTGGAAAATGGCGAACAAAACCGCTACCGTCATGATGACCACAAAAACCAAAACGCTGTAAATCAACCAACGTTCGATTTTCCAGGCGCGCAGCGATTTGTCGCTCAGCTGCCGGAAGGGGTCACCCACCGTTTCGGCCAGGCCCCCGCAGCCACACACCCAGGAGCAATACCAACGTTTGCCATAAAAATAGGTCAACACCGGCGAAATGATGAAGATCATGGCTACGCCAAAAACGATCATGAACAAACCCACCCCACCTGAATTGAGCAGGTAATCCATCTGCCCTTTTTCAAAAAAATCGTAGTCCAGCGGCCACATGTTTTTGAAGTCGTAGTAGGGCTGATTGAGGCGTTGCATGAATTCCGGGAGCAAAAAAGCAATGCCCGTTTGGAAAAACATCACCGAGCAGGTGCGTATAACCTGGTAGCGATTGTGGCGGTATTTCCAGATGAATTTGATGCCCATCACCAGGATGCCCAGGGTGTACAAAACGCCGTAGACAAACCACTGGCTGGCTGGTTGTTTTTTCAAAAATTGACTCAAGGGGTCAAAAAAAGCAATGAGCCCGGTATTGGCCGCTCCGTTTTGACCTTGTCCCAGGTATTGCGGCATAAAGTAGAGAAACACGTAAAAACCCGTAATGAGCACCGCGCTGAGCATGCCCCACAAGCCCCGATTGCTCAGGGACTTGAACCAGACCCCGTTGTTCTTGATGCCCGCCGTTTGCCCCCGGTAGGTGTACCAGGCATAAAGCAGCATCCCGCCGCCGAGCGATAACAACGCCAGGATCAAAAAACCAAAAGAAAAGGGGAATTGTACCCCAAACAGGCTCAGACTGAGCAGCAATAGCCCCAAGCCAGCCAGGATTGAACCCAGTTTTTGCCCCAGGTTCAGCCCAGAGTGGGCACTTTGATGGATGATCGACAAATTTGGCTCCATGGTTTAGGCTTGGTTTAATTTAAGAAATTGAAGGACAGAACGGAGGCTGCGTTTGGCGCGGCGTTGGATGTTTTTGCCGGTTTCAGCGCGGTATTTTTCCAATAATGCGGATTCGTATTCAGGAAAAAATTCGGGATCGAAGTTGGCCAAACTGAGGTCTTGCAAGACTTTTTCCAGCGGCGTTTTGCGCTGAATCCAGCGCTCACATACCTCCTGCCGGTAACGAATGCCCATCAGGTTGAAGCCCAAAACCGCACTACTCGCTCGATCGTACACGATGCGAATGCTCTTTTTGCCATCGGGATGTTCCCAATACAAACTCGCTTCTTCCCCACTGAACTGCGCTGGAACATGGCCGTACACCTGATACTCGATGTCAAAAAATTTGGCGGAATTGAACCAGATGCCGGGCTGATAGGCCGTTTTTTTGGCCAAAATATTGTGCGCCACATTTTCACCCATCATCCTTCCGGTGTACCAAACGGGCTCGATGGCGCGGCGCCCAGGATCGGGCTGCTGCAATTCGGCGCAGTCGCCAATGGCATAAACATCGGGAGCACTGGTTTGTAGCAGCGCGTCGATGAGGATTCCCCGTTGGGTGGCAATGCCACTGCCTTGCAAAAAGCCGATATTGGGACTGACCCCGGCGGTGAGGCCTACGTAGCCACAGGCGATGCGTTCGCCCGTGCTGGTGATGACAGCCCCCGCTTTTCCCGTACCATCGTCGATGATTTCCTTTAGTTCCGTGTTCAAACGCAAGTCGATGCCCTGCTCCCGGATCTGGCGGTTGATCATGGCTGATTCTTCGGCGGGCAAGACGCCATTCCAAAAGCTGGATTCCCGCACCAGGAAGCTCACCGGGATGTGTCGGGAGTGGAACATTTCGGCCATTTCGATGCCGATCAGGCCGCCACCGACGATTGCGGCGCGCTCCAAGCCGATGCTCCCTTTTTCCATCGCCTCCAAATCCTGTTTGCTGTACAAGCCGTGTACGCCTTGCAAATCCTGACCGGGCCAGCCGTATTTATTGGGTTGCGAGCCGGAGGCAATGATCAATTTGTCGTAGCTGATTTGCTCGCCACTGCCGCTGTGCAGGACTTTCGCCTGGGTATCAATCGACTGGATGTGGGCATTTTTGAGCTGAATGCGATTTTTTTCCCAAAACCAATCTTCATATGGCTGGATGTCCTTCCAGCGCAGGTGCCCCATGTACACGTACATCAGCGCCGTGCGGGAGAAAAAATAGTCGGACTCGGCGGAGATCACGGTGATTTGACAGTCTGCGCTCAGCTGGCGCAAGGTGCGTGCTGCGGTGATGCCACTGATGCCGTTGCCGATGATGGCGATGTGCATAGGAATTAGGTTAAAGTTTGATCTGGCGATAAAAATATTTCACGAAGTACGTTGTAGTCATGATCCATTGTATCAAACACCCTCCAATATACGATGTAATTGTCCTATCGGGGACAAGTCATGTGTTAAGTTACTCCTAAACCCAGGGGCAAACCTTGACCTTTGATAGTTTTACTTGTATTTTTGCAGTAAATAATTTTTTAACCCAGCCAGTAACAAACCATAACCCATGAAACACAATTTACTTACCATTTGCTTTTTGCTGTTTTGCCTGGGCTGTTTTGCCCAGACCAGCGGTTTGACCTTTTCAACCAATTCAGCCAAAAAAGAAGCCGCAGTCGACCTGACTGATCCTTTCCTGGATGTACAGGTGCCCATCACGATTACCAACACTTCAAAAGATACCGCCAAAATCATCTGGCGCCGCATGGCCCTCACTGGCCCCAGCAAGTGGGGAACCCGCGTATGCGACAACAATAATTGCTACGATGAAATAGTTTCCTCCAACCTCGATCCCAAGTTGAGATTGAATGAACCCTTTGTGATTCCTCCGGGTAAAAAAGCCGATTTGATCATGTACTTCTTGCCTTATGGCACGGCAGGTACAGGAAAAATTCCGGTGATTTTGTCTTTTGCATCCAAGCCCGATACGGTAATTGCCACCCTGAATTTTGAGGCCAACATCCGCAGTGTGACCACGAGTACCCGCGATATTCGTTCGGAAAACGTCCAATTGTTCCCGAACCCCAGCACCGACTATTTTCAAATCACCCGCATCGACAATGTGGATCGGGTGGTCTTGTACAATGTGATTGGCCGCAAAATGCGGGAATTTGAGGCGCAGGAAGGGGCACGTTACCGCGTAGCTGGTTTGCCGGATGGGATTTATTTGGCTGCGCTGGTCAATGATCAAAAAGGGGTGATTCGGACTTTGCGGGTGCACAAGCGGAGTGCACGGCCCTAATTTTTGATTGTCGCCTTCAATCGATCCGCAATGTATCCAACAACTCCGCTACCCGCTGCTCCAAGACTTCCCTTGAAACATCCCGACTGACCTTTTCCCGACTGCGCAATATTCCCTGCTGCGCCGAAGGCCAGTACCGCTCAAGCAATGCCCGCAGCTCCCGCCGCAGCTTGTCCTCTTTGGTCCAACGCCAAACCAGGTACAAGTAGGGCAAAAGTGCTGGTGGCACCCCCTGGTGGGTCAACAATTGCACTGCCAATTGTACGTATTCCCGTTCTTCGTGCAAGAGCAATTGCAACAAATTTTGCTGTTCCCCGGCGTCCAGGCCGGGGCTGTCGGTGCCCAGCAATTGCTCCAAGTGGCGCTCATCCAACCACTGAATTCCCTGCAAATTTGGACTGTTTTCCGGGTATGGCGCTTTGGCCAACACCCAATGGCTGCACTGATCGGGTTTCAGCAAGGCAATTCCTTTTTGTGCCAGGCGGAGTTTTAGTTCCTGTAAGGTCTGGCTGCTGCGCCCAATGATGGCCAGGGCCCGAATGCCTTCACCTGATTCCGGCAAGCCGGGTTGTGAACGCTCCGTCAGCAGGTGTTGCCGCAATTGGTGCTGGAAAGTGGGAATGCCCAGATTCATGCCTTGCAGCACCAGCGGCAGGGATAAGCTGCTCAAGGGTGTTTTTCCTTCCTGTGCCTCCCAAAGCAAGCTCCTGATTGGGATAGGCAGCTGTTTGCGTTGGCAGGCGTGTACAAAGTTCAACAAGCGGGTCCACTGCGGGTCTTTGCTGCTGCTTTTGATCCCCACTGAGGCGGGGAGAGCCAACAGCTCTGGCGCCAGCTCGACTGCATGCAAGCCCTTGATCGTCAGTTGTTTCAATTGATTTGCTTGCGCTAATCCTTTGGCCTGGCGCAGCGGGTTGTGGCTGAGCTCCAGGTAGCGCAGGCTGGCCGTTTGAAAAAAAGCCGCCGGAATGTGGGTCAACTGGTTGTCGGCCAAATTCAATTTGCGCAACGCAACCGGGAGGCTTGGAAACCGCGAAAAGGCATTGCCGCTCAAATCCAGCTCCTCCAAACGTTGCAAATCCGTAAAATAATTGGGCGTGCTGCTGAGTTTATTCCTGGCGAGTTGCAGGGTTTTGAGCCAAGTGCAACTACCCAGCGTGGAAGGCAACTGAGCCAATTGATTGTTGCTCAAATACAAATGCCGCAAAAAAGGCGTGGCCGACCAGTCATCGGGCAAAGCCGCCAGCTGATTGTGCGCCAGATGCAGGGTATCCAGGCTTGAAAAAAGGCCCTGAATGTCCAGCTTGCGCAGGCGATTGTGCGACAAATACAATTTTTCCAATTTGGGCAGAAAAGCTGCGGAAAGTAAACAAGCCGCTATTTTGTTGCCCGACAAATGCAATTCTTTGAGGGCGGAAAAGGACAAGTGGGGGAACTCGCGCAGCCGGTTTGAACCAAGATTGACCATTTGTAGTTGATCCAATTGGGCCAAAACGGCAGGAAAATGGCTGAAGTGGTTTCCACTCAAGTCAATTTGTACTACATTGGGCATGGATTGGGGCAGTGCTTGCAGTTGGTTGTTGCCCAAAAACAAATACTTGAGCGATTGGAGTGCACCCATGGTGTCGGGCAATACCTTCAAGGCATTGCGCCGCAAATCCAGGGTTTCCAAGCGGGGCATTTGCCAGATTTCGGAAGGCAATTGCTCCAATTGTTGGCCATCCAGGATCAGGGAACTGACCTGTGCAAGATGTTGTCTGGCTGTTGTTAGGTTGTAACAGCGCATGGATTGCGTTTACTTTTGATGGTGGTGTACAACTTGCAAAAAAAGTCCCACAAGTTCCAAAATTCAAAAATAACATTGTCCCCTCAGTTATCCCTAAATTGGCTATATTTGTTTATTAGAGTTTGAATAAGCTCCTAGAGTCAGGAACATGCAGAAGCGCTATTTTTATACCTCATCCTTTATTCTTTTCTGTTGCTTGTGTCTGAGCACAATGCGCCTGTTTGGTCAATTCACCCCGGGTTATCACGTCAATTTGTTGGAGTTGCCCGGAGATGTGGCGGGCAATAGTGTCAACAACATTGCCCAGGATCAGGAAGGTTACCTGTGGTTTGCTTCCCAGGATGGATTGCACCGCTACGATGGGTTTCAGTACAAAAGCTGGTACCACGATCCCCAAAACGCCAATTCCTTGTCCAGTTCCTACACCGAATGGTGCCTGGTGGACAAAAACAACAACCTTTGGGTCGGCACCTACGAAGCTGGATTGAATTTGTTTGACCGCAAAACAGAAACCTTCACCCGCTTTGTACACGAGCCCAATCGCATGACCAGTTTGAGCAACAATCTGGTGACCTGCATGGTGCAAGACAATGTGGGCAACATCTGGGTGGGCACCGAAGACGGCCTCAACCGTTTTGACCCGGTGACCAAACGGTTTACCCGCTTCATGTACGACCCCAAAGACCCCCGCAGCGTGGGCGCCAAAAGCATCAAATCCCTGTTGATTGATCAAAATGGCATCCTTTGGGTGGGAGGTGGAGGCACAAATGCGCTCACCCTGAGCCGCTACAGCCCCGGCAACAGTACCTTTACCCGCTTTGACCTCAACCTGGGCAACAACCCCAACAACGCCATTTGGGCGCTGGAAGAAGATTCAAAAGGCCAACTCTGGGTGGGCACCAACAGCAATGGCCTGTACTCTTTTGACCGAAACAAGCGCAGCTTCGCCCGCCGGGACATCGACCCGGTGAATTGGAAGGGAAAAACCTCCAACAATCCCATCGAACAGGTTTTTTCCCAAGTGAGTTTCATCCACGAAGACCAGCACAAAAAATTGTGGATTGGCTCCTTTGGCGGAGGCCTCAACATTTACGACCCGGCGGATGGCAGCATCGTCGCCTTGCAACAAGGGCGTCATCCCCTGCAACGCCTGCCTTCCAGGTATTGCTTTCGCCTATGTGAAACCCGCGATGGCACCATCCTCATTTCTACAGGTGGGCAAGGCAAGATCGTGTACAAAATCCGCCGCCATTCCGACCGTTTGCAACGGTACAGCCTGAGTGAACGCCCCGATCAGAACATCAATTTTGTGTTCAGACTAAGGGGCAATGGCGCCAATCAGGTGGTCATGCGAACCGGAGCAGGTTTTTTTCAGTACCGTTTGGATCAAAAAACATTTGAAGCCTGGCCTTCGGGTGCGGAGGTCCGCAAGTTGGAGAAACCGGACCTTAGCCATATTTTTCACGACCGCTCCGGCAATGTCTGGGTCTTGGCGCCCAATCGCCTCCTCAAATATTCGGCAGGAGGCCGTTTACTCGCTGATTTGGGCCGCAATAAAATTCGCTTCCCCACCGGAATGTTGCAAACCAACGACGGATCCTTGTGGATTTCTACGGGCTTTCAGGGTTTGGCGCGCCTTTTTCCCAAAAACGACTCTTTGGCTTTTTATGATTTGCCCACCTTCCCCTTGTCCAAACCCGTACAGCGGGTGCTGAGGGAAAATGACGGCCTGAAATTGAGTCGGGCCACTTTTACCACCCATCCAACGGTGGACAAAAGCGGGAAAATCTGGCTGGCCGCCGGGGTGAATTTTGACGAAAGAACCTTTCAAATCAATGAGGGCGGAGGATTTTTTCGCTTTGATCCAAATTCGGGAAGCATCACTTCTTTCTGGCCCAATGAGGTGCCTCGCAACGTGTTGAGTGCACTTTTGCAGGATCAGAAAGGCAAATTTTGGCTGGCCATCCGCGACATCGGCATCTATAAATTTGACCCCACAACTGCGCAGTTTACAGAAATCAAACCCTCCGGAGCATTGGGCGCTGCTACCCTGGGGCGGGTAAGTTACATCGAAGAAGACCCCGAAGGCCACATCTGGATGGCTACCCCCAGCGAACTGATTGAATACAACCCCAAGTTGAAGGCTTTTTCGTATTTCAACCGCAGCAATGGCTTGTTTGCCAGCAACCTGTACGAATTGACCCGCCTGAGCAATGGCCGGCTCGGACTGGGCACCAACAACGGCTTCTTCGTTTTTGACCCGGTTCAAATGCGCAAAAATGGCATTCCACCGGAATTGAGCTTCAACGAACTGAGTGTGGGAGGAAAAGTGATCCCGCCCGGCAGCGACGACATCCTGCCCCAACCCCTGAATACCCTGGAGCGGATTCGGCTCAGCTACCGCTCGAATGTATTCAGCATTGGTTTTTCGGTGTTTCACTACGACGATCCCGCGCACAACCGGGTGCAGTTTTCGCTGGAAGGTTACGACCTCGATTGGCGGGAAATAAAAGGCGAACAAGCGGCGCAATACGTGAATGTGCCGCCCGGCACCTACACCTTCAAAGTGCGGGCAGCCAATGCCCAGGGCTTGTGGATGAACAACCCCAAATCGCTCAAAGTGGTGATTACCCCGCCCTGGTGGCAAACGATCTGGGCGATCTTGTTTTTTGTAGGGCTGGTGGCGGCAATCGCCGGTTTGTTCTACCGCTGGCGCATGACCACCCAGCGCCAATACCTCAAACAACGCGAACGGGAACTCCAGCAGGAACGTGAACAATTGGATAAGGAACGCCGCATGAACGAGCGTTTGCAGCAGGTGGACAAACTCAAGGACCAGTTTTTGGCCAATACCTCCCACGAGTTGCGCACGCCCCTGCAAGGCATCATTGGCCTGTCGGAAGCGCTGCTGGAAGACGAAAACGACCCCGAACGCAAAGCCAATTTATTGATGGTGGTCTCTTCGGGCAAACGCCTGAACAGTTTGGTGAACGACATCCTGGATTTTTCCAAACTCAAAAATGCCGACATTGAACTCGACCAGCGCCCCATCAGCTTGCACAGCATGGCCGATGTGGTGCTCAAAAACATCTCCCCCCTGGTGGCGGGAAAGCCGATTGAATTGCTCAACAGCGTATCGGTAGATTTCCCGGCGGCCCTGGCCGACGAGAACCGCCTGCAACAGATTTTGTACAACCTCCTGGGCAACGCAGTCAAATTTACGGAAAGGGGCTACATCAAAATCGACGCTGCCGAAAAGGACAACAAGCTGGAAGTTTGTGTGGAAGATACCGGATCGGGCATTCCGACGGATAAACTGGATGCCATTTTCCAGGAATTCACCCAAGGCGATGCCTCCACAACCCGCGCTTTTTCCGGTACGGGCCTGGGTTTGTCCATTTCCAAAAAACTGGTGGAATTGCACGGCGGAACCATGTGGCTGGAATCGGAAGTGGGCAAGGGCTCCAAGTTTTTCTTTGCTTTGCCCAAATCGATTTCGGAAGGCGAAATGCCCGTCCAAAAAGTAGAGGCACCCAACCTCAAAGAAAGCAAAGGCACCTTGCGCAACTTGCTGAGCGAGGTGCAAAAAGCCCAGGAAGAAACCGTGGCTACACTAACGGGCAGGAAGGAAAACACTGGCCTGGGCCCAGTAGCCGCTCCCAAAAATGGGGCACCCGCGCTGGTGCTTGATTCGCGGGAAGCTCCCGTTCACATTTTGGTAGTCGACGACGAGCCGATCAACCAACAGGTCTTAAAAAGCCACCTGAGCGCCCTGAAATACGACATCACTTCCGCCCTCAACGGCGAAGATGCGCTCAAAGCGCTGGACAACGGCAAACATTTTGACCTCGTTTTGCTCGACGTGATGATGCCGCGCATGAGTGGCTACGAGGTGTGTGAAGAGATTCGCAAAAAATTCCTGCCTTCGGAATTGCCCGTGATCATGATTACGGCCAAAAACCAGGTGCAGGATTTGGTGCATGGCCTCAATACCGGTGCCAACGATTACATCACCAAACCCTTCACCAAAGACGAGTTTTTGGCCCGCGTAAAAACCCACCTCAATTTGCACCGCATCCACCTGGCTACCGGGCGTTTTGTGCCCATCGAGTTCATCCGCTCGCTGGGCCGGGAAAGCATCACCGATGTACAATTGGGGGATCAAACGGAGAAAGAGGTCACCGTACTCTTCTCGGACATCCGCGATTTTACGGGGCTGTCCGAAAAAATGACGCCAGAGGAAAACTTCCGCTTCGTCAATGCTTTTCATGGCCGCCTGGGCCCCATCGTCCAAGCCAATCGCGGCTTCATCAATCAGTACCTGGGCGACGGCATCATGGCCATTTTTACCCAAAAACCCGAAGATGCCCTGAAGGCCTGCATCCTGATGCAAAAAAACATCCGGGCCTACAACCTGACCCGCCTGACCAAGGGGCGCTCCCTGATTCGCACGGGTATGGGCATGCACACGGGGCCCCTGATCATGGGCATCATCGGCGACGAAAAACGCATGGACGCCGCCACCATTTCGGATACGGTGAACACCGCCTCGCGCATCGAAAGCCTGACCAAGTTTTATGGGGCCAACATCCTCGTCAGCGAGGATTCCCTGCGCGGCATCGAGGATAAAACTCCTTTCAACCTGCGCTTCCTGGGCAAGGTGCTGGTCAAAGGCAAACAACACGAACTGGGCATCTACGAATGCATCGACGGGGATGAACCCGAAATGTTGTGGTACAAACAGGCCACCCTGGAGGACTTCTCCAAAGCGGTAAACCTCTATTTTGAACGTGATTTTGCGGCAGCGGCAGCCGTGTTCAAAGAGAAAGTGCTGCGCCGCAACCCCCGCGATACGGCCGCCAAAATCCTGCTGGCCAAAGCTCAACACCTGGCCGAAACGGGCGTGCCGGATGATTGGACCGGGGTGGAGAAGATGGAAGTGAAGTGAGGGGAAAGTGAAAAGTGAAAAATGAAAAATGAAAAGTGAAAAATGAAGAGAAAAGTGAAAAGTGAAAAGCAGCGGTATGAAGTTCAAGGTGACGTAGGCTCTGAGGCCTGCGACCCAAGCGCGTGCAAGGGACCGACGAGCGCGCCGCGCAGCGGCTGGTAAGATGTTCAAAAAAATGCTCCCTTTCAAAAACCTTCAACATAACCTGCAAAACTGTTCTCAAAGGATGAATCTTGCGTTATGCGTGACAGC
>JAIXOO010000415.1 GCA_027486765.1 Saprospiraceae bacterium | reverse complement strand
TTTACGACTAGGGGGCTCAATTATCCAATTCTGGGCGCCCAGGTATGGATCATCGACAATCAGGGGCTAAGGCAAAATTTCAAACCCGACCCCACTCGGATTGGCTACTACCTACCTGCTGATCGAAATTTTGTTGGAGAACCCGGAAAAACTTATGTGCTCCACGTTTTAACGCCCGATCAACGCAAGATAGAATCCTTGCCCCAAACCCTGCGGGAAGTACCCCCCATCAAAAAAGTATACCGGGAAGAAATCATTGTGGATGATTCACGCCTTGGAACGGTGGTGAAAGGATTTAAAGTGCTACTGGATGTGGATGACCCGGCTACAAAAGGGAATTTTTACCGTTGGGATTGGGTGCATTTTGAGCAGATATCCTATTGTGCCCAATTCGATGGGGCCCTGCCGGGCATAAATTATAGCACTTTACTTGGTATTCCCTGCTGTGAACCTTGTTGGGATATTCACCGATGTTATGTTAATTGCACTAATATTTATTCAGATGTACTGACCAATGGCAAGGTCATCACCCGCCATCCAATTACCAGGATTCCGTATTGCCCAAGAGATTATTACATCGAAATTCAGCAACGTTCCATCTCCAGCGAGGCCTACAATTATTGGCGTACAGTGGATCAACTGACCAGCAACAATGGGAGCCTTTTTGATACTGCTCCGGCAGCAGTACGAGGCAACTTGACCTGTGTGAGTGATTCAAGTCAGGCCGTTTATGGTTTATTCGAAGTATCGGATCTGGAAGAAGGGGGCTTTTTTATTTCGCGTACCAATACCTCTAAACCCGGGTATTTCACCTGTGATCAAATTCCACTTCCTGCTCCTTCGATAGATTGTGTGGCTTGTAGAGAAAGTGCGTATCGGACGAAGGTGAAGCCGAGGTTTTGGGTTCGGTGAGAAGGGGTGATGATTGGACTTTCTCAGCGTTTAAGTTTATCTAATGCTTCCCTCCGGTTTTTTACCTCCAAAATTTTGTAGATGTTGTTGATATGCGTTTTTACGGTGCTGAGGGCCACAAACAACTCATCCGCAATTTGCTGATTGTTTTTACCTGTTCGGATTAAGGCGATTACTTCCCGTTCCCGAGGGGAAAGCATGCGGGTAAAATCCTCCAGTTGTGGCTGATTCTGACCTTGTATGGCTTGTAAAATCCGTTCTTTTTGTTTTTCAAGCTCCAGTTGCAGCCAAATGCGGATGAACAAAAACGCAAGCAACAAAAGCCCCAAGGCAATCAAGGGCCTTTTTTCCCACATCCACTGATTTTGCCAACCATTAAAAGAATAGCTGATGGCATTCAGGGCAAGAAAAATTGCCAGGCCTAATACAACTTGTTGCTTACGTTCAGATGAGATCATCCGTTATTAATGGCTTTTAAAGAGAAAAAATACCTGCCCCAAGCCAATGAAGCCAAAACCCAATAACCAATAGCAAATTCAATGTGTTGGGCCAAAAATATAAATTGCAAACCTCGTGATTCACCCCCATAAACGGTTAAGGGAAGAATTGAATATAAAATCCCCATCGCCAGCAATTTATCGGAGGATAAATCATTGCTCCATGGACCTAAAACCAGTCCGGCCACACCAATTCCAATCCAAATTACCCATGCATACTGCGAGTTGATCAGAAAAGTAAAACCCTGCGCATTGGCATAAAAACTTAGTGGGAGCAGCGCGATAAAGCTCAACACCCCCAAAGTATAAGAAGCTTTTGATTTGTTGCTCATCGGTTTGAAATGATTAATGGTGAATTACTGTGGGTAAAGTTAGTACCCAGGCAAAAGCTTTTCAAATTGGATGGGGTGGAAAAAGGGTGGATTTTGATTTTTACTTTGTTTTGGAGAGATTTCAAAAACACCTCCCTCCCCTCAAATCCCCCCCACCAACCACAGCCCACCTATTTCCCTCCCCCCACTTTTTAAAAACAATCCTGGGAACGTTCCCGATAACGTTTGCGTAAAAAAAAAATCCACTCTTGTTACACGAAGAAAGATAAAAACATAATATCGTACTGCGATAAGACCTATAACTACTCTTTTTTTTGGTCAAAGCCCATTTGACAATTTTTTTATTTCAAAACCGGATCAATTTTTTCGATCAGGCTTTAAATGATTTTGATGTGGAAAAAGCTGTTGCCGAGCTTGGCTTCTGTGGAAGTCTTGCCAGAAATATGGAGCATTTAAAGTGCTCCAGAGCTTGTTTTTTGCACTTGAAATTTCACAAATTTTCATTGGTATAGATTTAAATTCTACAAAAATGCCTACAAAGCAAGGACTATTATTCCTTTCGCTCCTGCTATTTTGCAGCTTCCTCAACGCGCAAATAGTAGTAAAAGGAAAAGTAACGGACGCTTCTGGTGCCGGGTTGCCGGGTACCAGCGTCATCCAACAAGGAACATCCAATGGCACCGCCACAAATGTTGATGGCACCTATTCCCTTACCGTTCCGAACAATGCCATTCTGGAATTCTCTTTTACGGGTTTTAAAACCCAGCAAGTTTCCGTGGAAGGGAAAACAACCGTCGATGTAATAATGCTGGAAGACGCTTCAGTTTTGGATGAGGTTGTCATCGTAAATTATGGTTATGGAGCGATTAAAAAGAGCGATATGACCGGCTCGGTAGCTTCATTAGGGGCTAAGGAGCTGTCCAAAATTCCCGTTGCTGACGTTGCTCAAGCCATGGCGGGCCGCCTCCCTGGGGTGAACGTTACCTCCACCGATGGTTCGCCCGATGCCGATGTGGTGATACGGGTGCGCGGCGGGGGCTCCATCACGCAAGACAACTCTCCATTGTATGTGGTAGATGGGTTCATTGTCAGCTCAATCCGGGGTATTGCACCCTCCGATATTGAAAGCATCAACGTATTGAAAGATGCAGCTGCTACGGCCATCTATGGAGCACAAGCCGCCAACGGCGTTGTAGTCATCACGACCAAAACGCCTAAAGCAGGCAAAGTATCGATAAGTTACAATGCTTTCTATCAGGCCAAAACCCTGCCTTACGACCGCAAATACGAGGTGCTTGATCCCTACGAATTTGTATTGGCCAATTACGAGTACGCCAGGCTTTCCTCCACCGCAGCTTTAAACTCCTTTGAACGCTTTTTTGGGGTTTACGACGATTTGGAACTATACAAACAAAAAAAACCTACCGATTGGCAGCAAGAGCTTTTTGGAGCGCCCCGGCCTTCCCAATCGCACAACCTCAGCATCAGTGGTGGTACCAAAACCACCAAAATGGCATTGAGTTTTTCCAATAACCAAGATGAAGGTTTGTTGCTCAACAACAATTACCGCCGCAATGTGATCAACTTTAAAATTGATCAGGAGTTGGGTAAAAAGTTAACGTTCACGGGCACTGCGCGACTCACCAATACAGTGACCAACGGTGCAGGTACTTCCGGCAACGCCCAGTTGAACGTCAAGGATGCCGTTCAAACCCGGCCAGTCAATGGTTTGGCCGACGAACTAGATTTGAACCTGAACGAACTCGATCCCAACGACGATTTTGCCACCTTCATCTCCAGTCTGGTTAGTCCGGTAAAACTGGCCGAACAAGACTGGCGCAGAAGAACCAACAACGAATACATCCTCAACGGCTCGCTCAAATACGACATTGCACCTAATTTGAACATCAAGTCGACCATCACTACCTCTAAGGGATTCAATGAAACCCTACGCTTCTACGGGCCACTCACCGGTGAATCCTTCAACAACGGGGGCAACCTGCCCTTGGGCGAAAAAGGGACTTCCATTGCTGACTCTTACCGCTGGCTGAATACCCTCAACTACAAATTCAACCTGGCTTCCGAGCACAGTTTCGACATTTTGCTGGGTCACGAGGTGTATTCCAACGGTGGCAAATCCGACTATATCCGCTCTGAAGACTTCCGCTTGTCCATTACGCCTGAAGAACTGTTTGCCAACATGACCTTTGGCCGTACCGACCGTTTGGAGACCCAAATTTTCACCGATGAAAACCGGGTATCTGGCTTTGGTCGCCTTGATTACAGCTTCAAAAACAAGTACCTGGCCACGATTACGGTGAGAGCGGATGCTTCCAGCAAATTTGCCGCAGAAAACCGCTTAGGTATTTTCCCCGCCTTTGCTTTGGGTTGGAAGATTTCGGAGGAGGATTTTCTTAAAAACTCTGATGCCGTCTCTGAACTGAAACTGCGACTCAGCTACGGCGAAACGGGTAACGACCGCATCAACTCTACGGCTACCCAGCTTTTGTTCGTGGGTTCTACTCTGCGCGGGCCTGGTTTTGGCAACTTCGACAATCCTTACTACACGCCTTCTGGCTCCACTTTGTACAACCCCAACCTGGTTTGGGAAACGACCATCAACCGCAACGCTGGTCTTGATTTCAGCTTTTACAAATCCAGAATCACCGGTAGCCTCGACTTCTATTACAATACCACCAAAGACTTGTTGTTGCAATCTGCCATTCCATCCAATACCGGGTTTTCCACGCAGTGGAACAACATCGGTAGCACTTCCAACAAAGGGGTGGAACTGGGGCTCAACGTTAACATAATTGAACACCGCGATTATGTACTGACTGCCAACTTCACCGTAGGTCACAACGTAGCCAAAATTGATGCACTCGACGGAACCAACGCTCGTTTCTTCCAATCCAACTGGGCGAGCACCGACTTGAAAGACCGCGACGATTATTACATCGTAGTGGGTGGCAAAGTGGGTGACATTTATGGTTATGTAACCGATGGCTTTTACCAGACCTCCGATTTTGCAGGATATAATGCAACCACTGGTACCTACACCTTGAAAGAAGGTATTCCAAACGCAGGTGGAACCGTGGGCAACACCCGCCTCAGACCTGGTTTTTTGAAATTGAAAGACCTGGATGGCGACGGACAAATCACCAGCAAAGACCGTAAAGTGATTGGCAATGCCCTGCCCGTTGCACAAGGAGGATTTGGCCTGAGTGGCGTGTTTAAAGGTTTTGATGCCGCCATTTTCTTCAACTGGTCGCTGGGCAACGACATCTACAACACCGGAAAAATCCAGTACAACCAATACAGACGGGTTACTTATGGCAACCTCTTGAGTACCATGAGTTCCGACAAACGTTTTACCTACATTGACTTTGATGGAGCAGTAACCGGAACTCCAGGTCAGGTAGTCACCGACCTGAATCAACTGGCTCAAATGAATGCAGACAAGGAAATCTGGTCACACGCTAGCTACGGGGTAGCACAGGCCGTGATTCACTCCTGGGCGGTGGAAGACGGTTCCTTCATTCGTTTGAACAACCTCAACATTGGTTATACTCTTCCCAAAGGTTTGACCTCAAAATTGAAGATTGGACAAGTTCGGGTTTACCTCGCGGGCAGCAACCTGAAGCTCTGGACCAAGTACAGTGGCTATGACCCCGAGGTGAGCACCGGCCGCAGTGGCTACAACCAACTTACTCCTGGTGTCGATTATTCTTCCTTCCCACGAAGCAGAGCTTATACTGCCGGGGTTAACGTCAACTTTTAATCACCCACAAAAGTAGAATGAAATGAAAAGGAATATATTCATTTTTGCATTGCTTCTTTCTCTGGCTTCTTGTGCTGATTTTTTGGAGCCAGATTCACTGTCGACCTTTGACAGTAACTATGTATTTTCAAACGTGGACGATGCCCGCAAAGGGGTAAACGCCGCTTATGTACAGTTTGGAACCGACGGTTTCAGGTCTCGCTTGTCCAACAACATGACGGGCAATACCGACATCGAGCGCCAAAGTGGTTGGTCCAGCTCCAGCGACCGTTACCAAATCTGGAACCTGAACGCATTGTCCACCAATGGTGACCTCCGTCAGTTCTGGAATTCAGCTTATACTTCCATCCGTGATGCCAATATTGCCATTGAAGGAATTGAAAGCAGTGGCGCTTTAGAATCGCCAGACGCACAGACCAAGCGACTGATGTACAACATGTTGGGTGAGGTATACACCCTGCGGGCTTACTGGTACAGCATGCTGATTTACTATTTTGGCGATGTGCCCAACGTCCGTCAGGCCCCCAAAGCAGGGGTTGATTTCTACCTGCCTCGCGAGAACCGCAACGTTATTTTGTCGCAGTTGATCGATGACCTGAAAGCCATCGAAGATAAAATGCTTTGGGCCGATCAGTGCCAGTATGGGACAGAACAAGTCAACCGGGAATTTACCCTGGGCATGATTGCACGTTTGGCCCTGCAAAGAGGTGGCTACTACCTCAAGCCCGATATGACCATGACCAGAGATGGGGATTACAAAACCTATTATCAAATCGCCAAGGATTACACGGCCAAATTGATTTCGCTTAAAGATCGCCCGCTTCCAACGGATTACCGCCAGGTTTTCCTGAACCAAAGCAAGTTTATTACCGCCGTAAATTCGGATGTTCTTTTTGAAGTACCCTTTGCACTAGGCAATGGTGATGTGGGTTGGAACATCGGGATTACGGTTCAGGGTGGCGCCACGGCTTCTCATGCTTTGGGTTCTGGTAACAATTACATGGCCGTTCCGATCAGTTACTATTGTTCTTTCGATACAACTGATATTCGGAGAGATGTAACCTGCGGATTGTATCAGGTAAATACCAAGTTTCAAGAGGAGTTTGCTGGTGCAACCAACATCGCACAGGGCAAATGGAGTCGCTATTTCCTGACCACACCACAGGGGCAAAACTCTGCCAAGGGAACCGGGATCAACTGGCCAATGATGCGTTACGCCGACATTCTGTTGATGTATGCTGAAGCAGAAAACGAACTAAACGGGCCTACTGCTGTAGCCAAAGAAGCTTTTAAACGGGTTCGCCAAAGAGCCTTCGCTTCCAACCGGTGGGCAGAAAAAGTAGACGCTTACACTGATTCCAGATCAGCTACCAAAGAAGAATTTTTCAACGCCATTGTCGACGAAAGAGCCTGGGAATTTGGTGGTGAGATGATCCGCAAATATGAGTTGATTCGGTGGGGCATTTATTCCAAAAAAATGCTGGAAACGGTTAACCTCCACAAACAAATCGTGGATGACGCCCTCTCCGGTACTGGCAAATACGCCAACCTGCCCGATTACATGTACTGGAAGCGCAACGATGCCGGGAAGTTTATCGTCCTAAATCCAAATTCCCGGATAAACGGCACGCCTGATGCCTCCTGGACCAGGGTTCCGTTTACCAGAGCCATGTACGATGCGACCAAGGCAACCTATTCCGATTTTGTCCTCAAAGACTGGGAGCCCTACTACGCCGGACCTGTTCCGAATGTGGCTCGCTACATCTTCCCAATTCCCGAAGAAGCAGTTGCCGCCAGCCAGGGCAAAATTGACAATAGCGGCTATCAATTTAAATAACCTTGAAGTCAAAAATTCAACCATGAAAAATATTGCTAAGTATACTGTTTTTCCCATTGCTTTTTGTGCTGCGCTGGTCTTTCTGTTGGGCGGCTGCAAGAAAGAGGAACAGGTGTACGAAGAAACCAGATTGTTCAGGCCAGCCCTGAACAGCGCACTATCGGCCAAACTCAATACCATCACAATTGAATTGGCCAAAATGAAGGAGGCGGTTTCCTACAAATTCGAAATCAGCCAGGATTCATTCAAAACAGCTCCGCTGTATACTTTTACCACGGATACTACCTACCTGGTTGTAAACAAAAGCCTCGTTGGAGAAGACCTGGATTACAATTCCCTGTATCAAGTGAGGGTGACGGCTATTGCTGCTGATCCGCAGTTCAACAGCAGGCCAGCTCTATTGGGTTCTATTCGTACTGAACCACTGCCTTCCATTCAGTTGGCAGCCAGAGCATTTGACGTAACCGATGTACTGGCAAGGGTGCGTTGGACCCCCTCTGGTCTTCCCATCGATCAGGTGAAAGTGTTCAACGCTACGGATAAGAAGCTGAAAAACGCTTTGGGTACCTATGCTATAAGTTCAGGTCAGAACACCGCTGGCGAAGTGATCATCGACAAATTGACACCTGCTACGAGTTATTTGGTGGCCATTTACAGCACGGGCAGCCTGCGGGGTTTTGTAGACTACAAGACTTTGGAAAAAGGAGTTTATCCAGGCGATCCCAACGTAATTGACCTGACCACCAACGAAGCGCCCAATGCACTTGATGCAGCATTAACTTCGGCTGCTGAAGGAAGCATTATCCTGTTGAAGAAGGGGGTTCGTTACAATTTCCCGGCTGCTACTGTGCTCTTGAGCCAATCCGTAACCATCAAAGGTGCTTATGCCCTCACGGAAGCAAAAGCACAACTCTATACTACCGGAGATTGGCGGGTAAAGGCAGGTGTCACCATTGAAAACGTCATTTTTGACGACCTTGACATCATTGGATCAGACCCTGGCGCAGTTTACGTTTTTAACATCAACAACTCCGGCGCTCCTACTATTATTACCAATCTACTCTTTAAAAACTGTACCCTGACCAGCATGCGGGGGATTGTCCGTTTGCGCAGTGATTCGTTTATTAAAAATTACACCATCAGCAATAGTGTTGTGTACAACCTAGGCAGCTATGGCGTTTTTACCACGGATACTGATGGTGCGGACAAAGCTGCGGTTGACCACATTAAATTGCTCAATTCTACTTTTTATCAAATCTCATTCATCGCTACTTCTCGTACCAACTCGCAGAGTTTCTTGATTGATGCATGTACATTTAATGAATTCACGGAAGCAGGGCAAAAAACCTTCAGATACAGAGGTGGTGCTGGTCGGAGCGATATTATAAAAGGTTTGACCATCTCTAACTCCGTGTGGGGAACTGGCTGGGACAAAGCAGCTAGTGGCAGCAAAACCGTAACCTTTAAGGAAGGCCTTACAGGTACAACGGTATCCGTTTTGAACACCTGGGCAACTTCCGATTTTGCGGCTGTAGCAGGGTCTGAATTGCCAGGATTCCCTGCCTTGAACTACTCAGGTACAGCTACCAAGCTGTGGAGAGACCCAAGTAAAGGAAACTTCGCGATTGCGGATGCTGGATTTGGGGGGAAAACCTCTAGTGGAGACCCGCGTTGGCGGGTGAAGTTGTAGACGTTCGCATCGTTTGTCCCAAAGTTTTTTGGACTCAAAGCGACATTTATTTGGCACAAAGAACGCAAAGGGAGGCACAAAGGACACAAAGATTAGACGTTGACAAAGGTTGATTTTTGAAAATTGATTCCGATTTAGGTTTTAGACTGAGGGGGTTGTCAATGTCTAATCTTTGTGTCCTTTGTGCTGGTCTTGGTGTTCTTTGTGCTAAAAAATATCGCTTAGTGACAGTTTAAACACTTGTAGTCCTCCTCTTTTCTCTCATCTCCTTTTCAAAAAAGAATAATGCGCTCTAAAATAACGGGTATCGCAGCGATGCTTTGCTTGGTTCAGGGAATCGTTTTTTCGCAGGTAACTATCGCCCAACCACTAGCTTTCCCCGGCGCAATGGGCGGTGGCAAATACACCACGGGCGGTCGTGGCGGCGAGGTATACGAAGTGACCAACCTGAACGATTCTGGAGCAGGCAGCTTACGCGACGCCGTAAGCAAACCCAACCGCACCATCGTATTTCGGGTTTCAGGCATCATTGAGTTGAAATCAAGGCTCGTATTAAGGCAACCCAACATCACCATTGCCGGGCAAACCGCCCCCGGTCAAGGCATTTGCCTCGCCAATTATGCCACAAACATCTCCACCAACAACGTCATCATCCGTTACCTCCGCTTCCGGCATGGAGATGCCCAAGCCTCTGAAGACGACGCTTTGAATTGTTTTTCGGGCGCCTACCGCAACATCATCATCGACCATTGTTCCATGAGTTGGTCAGTGGACGAAACGACCAGTTTTTATGATGTAAAAAACGTAACCTTGCAGTGGAACATCATCAGCGAGAGTTTGTACAAGTCTATTCACGCCAAAGGCAATCACGGCTATGCGGGCATTTTTGGGGGCGCAAATTCCTCCTACCTCTTCAACCTCATCGCGCACCACACCAGCCGCACTCCCCGTTTCAATGGCACCCGTTACGATAGTCAGACCTTTGGTGATAGCCTGGAATTCTGCAACAACGTGATTTACAACTGGGGCATCACCAACAGCGCCTACGGTGGCGAAGGGGGCAAATACAACATGATCAACAACTACTACAAACCGGGCCCCGCCACCCCGGGCAATTTGACCACCAGCAGTGCCTCCAACAAGCGCAACCGCATCCTGAACTATTCCAACTTTTACCTGGAAGGCACCGATACCATCTGGGGCGGCGATTTTTACATCCAGGGCAACTACGTACACGGCTACCCCGATGTGACAGCCGACAACTGGACCAAAGGGGTACAAAAAAGCAGCAATCACCCTGATGCTGATCGTTTGATCCGCGAGGCCAGACAGGCCACACCCTACAGTATTTCTGATTATGTACCCATTCCTGCCACCAGCGCCTACGATTCAGTGGCGCGGTACGCCGGGGCCATTTTACCTGAGCGTGATCCCCTTGATGCTCGCATCATCCGGGAAATGTTGGAAGGGAAAGCGACTTACGAAGGTGCAACCTACAAAACAGTCACGTCTACTGGTGTTACCCACCCATCCGGCATCATCGATAAACCCAGTGATGTAGGTGGTTTTCCAAGCTACAAATCTACTGCCGCTCCCCTCGATAGTGATAAAGATGGTATGCCCGACGCCTGGGAATTATCCCGTGGCTTGAATCCCGATAATGCCAGCGACCGAAATACCACCAACGCTGAGGGGTATACCATGCTGGAAGTTTACCTCAACAGCTTGCAAGCAAAAATTGTCAGCAGTATTCCGGTGATCAATGCCGATGATGCCAGGATCAAAATTTATCCGAATCCTACCAAAGGATTGCTCAATATCCACAATTTGTCAAATACGGAAATTGAGCAGGTGTTGCTGTATGATTTCACGGGGCGTCAGGTAGATAGTACTACTCAGCGCATTGCAAAAGAGCAATCGCTGGAAATGAATTTATCTAGACACCCGAAGGGAAGTTATTTGCTCAAACTCATCAGCAAGGGGGCGATTTATACCAAAAGTATCATTAAACGATAGGCCTATAATGAAATCAAATGCCATTAGGTTTTGCTACACCGATGACGCCCTCACCACCAACTCCGTCGGCAACTTAATCAAATACGAGCCCCCCATCTGCCGCTTCTTTTTTTCAATCAAATCAATCAACAACTCCACCGCCACTTGCCCAATTTCAAAGGCAGGCTGCGTCACGGTGGTCAAGGCAGGAGAGAGCAGGTGTGCCACTTTGAGGTTGGTGAAACCAATCAGCGCCAGATCTTCTGGGCAGCGGATGCCCCGCCGCGACAAGACCTCAAAACAAGCCAGGGCCAAACGATCGCTGGCCGTAAAAATGGCATCAGGCCGTGGGTGTTTCGACAGCAGGTTTTCGATGATGCCGTCCATGTGTTGGGCGTCAAAATTCAGGCAGTAGTGCACCAAATCAGGGTCATAAGGGATGGAGTGTTTTTCCAGCGCTGCCTTGTATCCCGATAAGCGCTCTTTGGTAATGTACAAACCCGCCGAACTGGTGATGTGTGCAATGTGCTTTTTGCCAGTGCTAAGCAAGTGATCAGTGGCCATAAATGCCCCCGAAAAATTGTCTGCTACGACCTTGTACGTATCGATCTCGTCCGAAACCCGATCGAAAAACACCAGTGGAAAGCCCCTTTCGTGCAAGTCACTCAGGTGGGATACATCTCTGGTTTGGTTGGAAATCGAAATCAACAATCCATCTACCCGCCGCGCTACTACGTTGCGCACGTTCGCCACTTCTTTGTCGTAAGACTCGTGGCTTTGAAAAATAACCACATCGTAGCCAAGGTTATTGGCCACATCTTCAATTCCGGTGATGGCTTCTGAAAAAAAGTTATTGGCAATTTCGGGCACAATCACCCCGATGGCCCGGCTGCGGTTTTCCTTCAATCCCTGCGCGATGGGATTGGGGCGGTAGTTCAGTTTGGTGGCGTATTCCTGCACCATCCGTTTGGTCTCAGCATTGATCTCATAACTATCCCGCAGGGCTCGGGAGACCGTTGAGGTAGACAACTTGAGTGCCTTGGCAATGTCTTTAATCGTTACTGGTTCCAAAGGATTTTATTTAGTCGGCTAAGGGGCGATAAAAAATAAGTGATCATTTTGCCAGAGGATTAGATAAGTAAACGTTTCATTTCAAGTGCCTTATCTAATCCTCTGGCTCGGGAAAAATGATCACTTATTTTTGCCCCACTACTAAGTGCCATACAAGATAAGTGATAAAGACGCAAGGACTCAAGATTTACCCCGAACTATTTTAAAAAAGTTACTCATGCAAACGTTCCCGATAACGTTTGCGTAGAAAATTAGCCAAATGAATTAAAACATAGCTAATATTCAGCCTAGCTTCGTATGGTTATCCTTAGTTTTGCCAAAATAAAATTTCAATTTTCAATTTATTGTATGATGAACATGGAGCAGGTATTTAGGCTGGATGGAAAGTTGGCGCTCGTCACGGGTTGTAACCGGGGCATTGGTCGAGGCATGGCCGAAGGGCTGGCCGAAGCCGGAGCGGACATTATTGGAGTATCTTCCAGCCTGGATTTGAATGGCAGTGAAATAGGCGATTATGTGCAATCACTAGGGCGCAAGTTTTACCCTTATCAGGCCGATTTCAGCCAAAGAGACAACCTGTACACCTTCATCAACAAAGTAAAGCAAGATTTCCCAGTCATCGACATCCTGATCAACAACGCGGGTACCATTATGCGCAAACCCGCTGCCGAACACCCGGATGAATATTGGGACCGCGTCATCGAAATCAACCTCAACTCCCAATTTGTACTTGCCCGCGAAATCGGCAAGGAAATGGTGGCCCGAGGCAGCGGAAAAATCATCTTCACCGCCTCGCTGTTGTCTTTTCAAGGGGGGATCACCGTACCTGGCTATGCGGCAAGCAAAGGTGCCATTGCCAGTTTGATCAAAGCTCTCGCCAACGAATGGGCGGGCCAAGGGGTCAACGTTAACGGCATCGCACCCGGCTACATTGCCACCGACAACACCGAAGCCCTGCGCAACGACCCTGTACGCAGTAAAACCATCCTGGATCGCATCCCGGCTGGCCGCTGGGGTGAACCCGCAGACTTCAAAGGCCCGGTTGTCTTTTTGGCTTCTGAGGCTTCCAGTTATGTAAATGGCACCATTTTGACCGTCGATGGCGGTTGGATGGGAAGATAAACAGGTTCCAAGGTTCCAGCGTTCCAGGTTCCAAGGTTCGAATGACAGCCGAACCCTGGAACTTTGGAACCTGGAACCTTGGAACCCTCAACCTAAAGAAACATGCAAATCCGTACCGCAATCGGCCCCAAAGAAACCGCAAGCCTGAACAGTCAGGCCTTGCGCGAGCATTTTTTGATTGAAAAAGTCTGTGCACCCAGCGAAATCAATTTGGTGTATTCGCATTACGATCGGGTCATCATCGGTGGCGCCACACCAACGACCAGTGCTTTGGCCCTCCCCACTTATCCCATTTTGCGTAGCAACTATTTTTTGGAAAGAAGAGAATTGGGCATCATCAATGTAGGTGGCGATGGTCGGGTCAAAGTGGGCGATGAGGCATACGATTTGCCGTTCATGGCTTGTCTCTATGTGGGCAAAGGCAATGAACAGGTTGTATTTGAAAGTGTAGATGCCAACACCCCAGCCCATTATTACCTCTTGTCTTCTCCAGCCCACCAAAATTACCCCACGCGGCGTTTGCTCAAAGAAGAAGCCTCCTCCGTGGAGATGGGCACAATGGAAACGGCCAACAAACGCACCATTTACAAGTACATTTACCTGGAAGGCATCCGCAGTTGCCAGTTGGTGATGGGCTTGACGGTATTGGAGCCGGGCAGTGTTTGGAACACCATGCCTCCCCATGTACATGATCGCCGCATGGAGGCCTATTTTTACTTCAATGTTCCTGATAGCCAAAGGGTACTGCACTTGATGGGCGAGCCACAAGAAACCCGGCACCTATGGGTAGCCAATCACCAGGCCATCATTTCACCCCCCTGGTCTATTCACGCGGGTTCGGGTACCAGCAGTTATTCCTTCATTTGGGGGATGGCTGGCGAAAACCAGGAATACACCGATATGGATCCACAACCCATTGAGGTATTGCGTTGATTTATTTGAGTCACAGTATAACATCGGGGCAGTGCACCTTAGAGACGCACGGCCGTGCGTCTCCTTATCCCGAGCTTGTCTACTTAATTCATTGCCTCACTACAACACAATTATGGGCATAAAAAAAATAAGCATTTTGATGGCTCTCCTGTGGTCGCCACTCGTTGTTTTGACGAGTGGCTGCCAGGTGCAACAGCCAATCCGTTCTGAGCCCATTTCGATGGCGATAGTCCAGGATTCTATTGCCGAAAAAATGCTGCTCATTCAGCGTAGCAACGGCGGCTGGCCCCAACCCGGCGGGAATGCCATCAACTACAACAAAGCCCTCAGCGAAAGCGAAAAAACCAAGTACCTCAGTGAAAAGAACAAATTGGATGCTACCATCGATGATCAGGCTACAACCCGGGAGATCAAATTCCTGATGGAAGCGTACGACAAAAC
>JAIXOO010000188.1 GCA_027486765.1 Saprospiraceae bacterium | reverse complement strand
GCCAACCTGCAAGGAGCCAGCATCACCCTGAGTGGTTCGGCTTCGCAGAATGGCACAACAGCGGCCAACGGTGGCTACTCCTTCGTCAACCTGAGCAAAGGCGGCGACTTCACGGTGACTCCACAACTGGACAAAAACCACTTGAACGGGGTATCTACCTTCGACTTGGTGTTGATCCAAAAGCACATCCTGGGAGTACAGGCACTGAACAGCCCATACAAGATGATTGCTGCCGACGTGAACAACTCCAAGTCGATCTCGACCCTGGATTTGATTGCCTTGCGCAAGTTGATCCTCAACATCGATACCCACTTCGCCAACAATACTTCCTGGAGATTCATCGATGCCGCTTACAAGTTCCCGAATGCCAGCAACCCCTGGTCAGCAGCCTTCCCGGAAGTGGTGAGCATCAACGACATTGCAAACAATGTAACGGCGAACTTCGTCGCGGTCAAGGTAGGGGATGTTAATGCGAGTGCAAGTGTGAACAGTGCGGCGGCGACAGAAATCCGCACCACGAGCAATTTCAAGCTCAAAACGCAAGAGCAGAGCCTAAAAGCAGGCAATGAATACCGGGCCGCGTTCAGTACTGAAGACCTGAAAAACATCCAGGGCTACCAGTTTGCACTGAACCTGGATCAAAACAAGGTTGAATTGGTGGACATAGAATACGGTGTGGCGAAGGCTGAGAACTTTGGTGTGTTCAAAAACGAAGGATTGATCACCACTTCCTGGAACAACAAATACGAGCCAGGGGCTTTGTTCACACTAGTCCTCCGTGCGAAAGCGGATGCGAAGTTGAGCAGCACCCTGAATTTGAATCGAGTAGTATCCCCCGAGGCATACGATCAGCACAACGAAAACCTGGGTATCGCCTTGAACTTTGAGGGCATCCAAGCCAATGAAGCCTATGAGCTCCGTCAGAACACTCCGAACCCCTTCAGCGATGAAACGCTGATTGGATTTAGTTTGCCGAAGGCGACGAAAGCGACCCTAACAATCAGAGATGTGAAGGGAGCCTTGGTGTATAAAGTGGAAGGCAATTACGCCAAGGGCAACAGCCAGCTAATTTTGAAGAAGAGTCAGTTGGGTGCCAGTGGGGTCTTGTACTACACTTTGGAAACAACTGAATTTACCGCAACCAAAAAGATGGTCATTCTGGAATAAGCAAACCTGAAGCATCAATACAAGTGCCGCCCTTAGCCAATTGAATGGCTAAGGGCGGCACTGTTTTTTCACTACACGACGGGATTGCATCACAGCTTATTCCACGTCATTTCCCCGCCCAACAAAAAGAAAATCACCGCAGCAATAACCGGCGCCAATGCCGACATGGCCATGAACCAGAAATACTTCCGCGATACTTTGGAGCGCTCCAACAGCTCGGCAATACCCGTGAACAGCAAAATGAAAAAACAAATGCTGCCAAAGATCATACTGAGGTACATGGCCACATAATCGTTGAGCAACCATAGCCCCAGGTAAAAAATCACTTCGATGAGCAGTACTTCAATGGCGCGGATTTGTCGCATGATTTTGATGAGTTTTACACTTGTTTTCTAAGCAAACAACTGACCGCCCGCTTAGTTTCTCTCCCGGTTCCAGTTGTGTCAGGCCCTTTCCGTAGTAGAGATAGACAGGTGCTCATCTGCCTCTACTGTTTTTCTTGAATGGGATTTAAGCCTACATAATAAATCAAGGACCATTCACCGCCAATCTTCGCCCAACGGCGCATCATACCATAACCAACCGTAGGATCAATGATGTTTTCAATGATCAACTCATCACCCAAAGTCTGAAAATTCTGTTCAAATTTTGTCTTATCAAAATCAATCGGGCGGTGCATGCGCCAATTTTCCGCTGTCCAGCGAAAGTTCCCCAAAGTATCTCCATAAGCAACGGCATTGTCTGGCAAACCATCAAGTGGGAAATTGATGTGCTGAACCTGAAAAAGGGAGTCCTGTAAAAATTGCTCGTAAAATTGGTTGAAATCGCTGTAGTCCGCCTTCTTTAATTGACAGCCTAGCGCCAATGTCAAAACTATCGTGCAAAAAAGCAGGTTGAATTTGCTGTTCATAAAGCCAATTGAGTTTTACAAATTTCGGCCAGTACTTCTTCTGAAGGGATTGGCGCGGTGGTTATTTCAGTGCAGCCCAAATTGCGCATTGCTTGCTCGGTAGTTGGCCCAATAGCAACCAGCTTCTGCCTCTTCAACCAGGAATATTTTGCAAAATAAGCCTGCGCATTGAGCGGACTGGTAAACACCAACACCTCCGCACCAGGCAATTCAAAATCGGTACGTGGCGCATTAGTATAAACTACCAAATCCTCAATGGTTACAAGTCCAATCAATATTTTTTGAATGCTTTCCCGCGATTGAGCCGCCCGGGGAAACAAAACGCGTTGGCCAGCGGCTATGATGCCAAATGCATCGCCCACACTTTGGGGTTCTCCGTTGCCTGCAAAATCGGCTACATAACCTTGTTCTTTCAGGCTTTTGGCAGTGCCTTCGCCCAATACTCCCCATTTCAGTCCGGAGGGCACCTGCAATCCCGCAGCTTTTAGTCCCTGAAAAAAAAACTTGACGGCGTTGCGGCTGGAAAAGAAACACCAGTC
>JAIXOO010000070.1 GCA_027486765.1 Saprospiraceae bacterium | reverse complement strand
GCGTAAAAATCACGCCAGATCAACTCATTGAGGAACGTTTCGTTCAGTTCCAGTGCCCGGCGCGCCTTTTCCCGGATGCTGATGGTACCAAAACGAAAATGAATGCCCAGGCGGGAGGTGCCGAGGAGGTAAGGGAAATCACGGGTTTTATCGTATGTTTTGATCAAGCCACGGCTAACGCTGCTTGAGGGGATTTCAACCGTAGATACATGGAACCCCATGGCGCTAAGCGCAGGGACAGGCAGGGGTTCTATTTGGTAAAAATTGGCGTAATGTTTTTCGCAGGGATAAGGCTTGAGGTAAAACGAAACAGGCGCCTCCTCCCCTGCCCCATCCGGCATTTCCATCCGGGAATTCAACTTATTTTTCCACATTCGGCTATAGGGCGTGAATACCGTATAAGGCTTGCCATCGGCCTTTGTGACCTCCAGTTTTTCAAAAATCACCTGGTCCTTAAATCCATAAAAGGGAATGTGATGCTCAGCGAGCACTGCCTTAACTTGTTCGTCGCGTTGGATGGCCGTGGGCTCATAATCATGATTGGTATACACCTCGGCGATGGCAAATTCCTCCAGGACTTGTGCCCATACCTCGCTGGGTTTGCCATAACGCACCAGGACGCTGCTTCCGAGCGCTTGAAGTTCTTTGTGCAAGTCCTGAATACTTTGATGCAAAAAGCTCACCCGGGCATCCTGCGGATCATCCAGTTTATCCAGAATATCGGCATCAAAAATGAACAGGGGAAGGACCGGGAATTTACTTTTTAAGGCATGGTATAGTCCCGCATTGTCCTGCAAGCGCAGGTCGCGCCGAAACCAAAATAGGGTAAGTGCTTGCATAAAAATAGAGCCTGTTTAATTGGATAAGGAACAGGCTAGTACAGGAATGGTTCATTTGATGATGACCTCTTTCCTGTCGAAAGGATTCAGGGCCGTGCCTTTGACTTTGGCCTCGGCTTCGATGCGGTATTCAGATTTTACCGCGCTCAACTTTTTGGCCGCTTTAACGAAGGGAGACAACAAGAAATTGGATTTTTCCAACTCATCCATTTCTGAGCGCACCAGTTTGTAGCTGAGGCTGAATTCTACATCTACCTCTTCACCTGCAATCACTGAGATGTCTTCCTGTAATTCGAGGTTACCTAGTTCGTATTCATCCACCCGCTTTTCCTTACCTCGGCCTCTGGAATACGTTTCGATCAAGACCACTTTGATTTTGGTGACTACCTGTGAATGCATGCTGGTAAAGCGAATCAGCCCGCTCACCATACCGGGTTGAATAGCGGCGTCTTCGTCCAAAATGAGTTCCAATTTCACGCCCTCAATACCCAGCCACTTTTTTACTGTTCCGATCATTGTCCGTAAATTTTACAATACAATTTGCAACTATTTCACCAGCCAATCCGGGATATTGGATAAAAATGAAGATTGAGGGGATAAAAATCTACATTTCAGTACCTCAATCTGCAAAATCAAATCATACGCTTGTGCCAGCTTTGGCCCAATTTTTTCACAAAACTCTGATCCAGGTCTGCTTTGGTCGCTACCAATGGGTCAAAAACCAAGGTGTTTTCGTTGATTTGTTCGGTAGCGTACAAGCGGGCAAAAGTCTCCCGATCTACTGAATTGACCACTCCATTGGCATCCTGATAAGAAAAAATCATCCGATTGAACAAATCCACTCCATATTCGGCTTGGAGGCCTTTAAGAAATGCCACCGATTTGTCGATTGAACAGCCACTGGCATCTGCCTGCGATTCGTCGACCATGAGCACAACAAAGCGATTGTGCAACACATCAGCATCGGCCATCAGTTGACGGTTGTGGCTCACCCATTGTTGGGCAAAGTATTGCAACTTGGTGCGGATAGCTGGCACATCGGCTTCGGCAAAGGGTTTGTCGCTAGCGTAAATCCATACGCGGGTGGAAGGAGAGAGAGACATATGGTTGAGGAGTTGAGAAAGGTTGAGGAGGTTGAGGGAGGTTGAGAAGGTTTAGGCTACCGCAAGCGAATTGGACAAGGACTTTGTCAAAATCGCTAGCGGCAGCCTAAACTTTCCTCAACCTCCCTCAACTTTCTCAACCTCTAATTTTCGTGATGCATTAAATACGCTTTCAAAAATTCATCAAGATCGCCATCGAGTACAGCGTCCGTTTGGCTGGTTTGGTGACCAGTTCGGTGGTCTTTCACCCGACGATCGTCCAAAACGTAGCTGCGGATTTGAGAACCCCACTCATTTTTCATTTTGCCCGATTCGATTGCCTGTTTTTCAGCTCTTTGCTTTTCAAGTTCTCGTTCGTACAATCTGGATTTGAGCAGCTGGATGGCTTTGTCGCGGTTCATGTGCTGGGAACGCTCTTGCTGGCATTCGGCCACAATGCCCGAAGGAATATGGCGCACCCGGACAGCAGATTCAGTTTTGTTGACGTGCTGACCACCTGCTCCACTTGCCCGGAAAGTATCCCATTCCAGATCGGCTGGATTGATGTCGATTTCGATGGTATCGTCGATCATGGGGTGCACAAATACCGACGAGAATGAGGTCATTCGTTTGCCTTGGGAGTTGTAAGGGCTGACCCGTACCAGACGGTGCACCCCGTTTTCTCCTTTGAGCAATCCAAATACGTAATCACCTTGAACTTCGATGGTTGCAGATTTCAAGCCCGCAACGTCGCCATCCTGGCGGTTCAATTCGATGAACTTAAAGCCTTTGCGCTGAGCCCACATCATGTACATGCGGTACAACATCTCGGCCCAATCACAAGCTTCGGTACCGCCTGCCCCAGCGTTGATTTCGAGTATGACGTTGAGTTCGTCTTCGGGTTGATTGAGGGTGTTGTGGAATTCCATGTCCTCTAATACAGCCAGTGCTTCAGCGTACTTTTGGTCCACTTCTTCCTCCGTGGCTTCCCCTTCTTTTTGGAATTCCAGGAGTACTTCAGCATCATCTACCTGAGCTTCAGCGTTGCGGTATTGTTCTACCCAGTTTTTGTGCGTTTTGAGTTCTTTGAGAATGGTTTCGGCCCGCTTGGGGTCGTTCCAAAAGGTAGGATCGAGTGATAACTGCTCTTTTTCTTCAATTTGAATCAATCGGTTATCGACGTCAAAGATACCTCCCCAAACTCACCAGACGCTCGCGCAAATCGCGGAGTTGTTCTATCGTCATGATGCTCCTTTTTAAACTGTGAAAAAAATAAAGGTTCCAAAGTTCCAGGGTTCCAAGTTCCAGGGTTAACTCAACCTTGGAACCCTGGAACTTTGGAACCCTGGAACCTTATTTATTGGTTACATCCCTGGCTGTCCCGCCAGAACATAAGGTGATGGCGTGAATGAGTTGTTCCCTTCAATGTAGAAAATCAATTCAGCATTGCCAGGAATTTTGGGTGGAGAACCTTGCTCGCCGTAGCCCAAATTGCTTGGAATGAAGAAAGATACTTTCATGCCTTTTTTCACCAGTTGCAAACCTTCCATCCAACCTGGGATCAGCGGCTGACGGCCCAGAGGGAAAGAGAAATCGGCATCGCGCTCAAAAGAGTTGTCAAACATGGTTCCATCGGTGAGTGCACCGTAGTAATCCAGGTAAACGATGTCGTCATTTTTGAAAACAGAACCGCTGCCTGGCTCATGAACCAAGTACTTCAGGCCAGAAGGAGTCGTTTTGATGCCCTTCAAATTGCCTGCTTTGTATTCTTTGGCGATGTTCTCCGTAAAAGCTTTGGCACGGGCCAGTTCAGACTTCATTTGTTCTGGTGTCCGCTTCTTGCCTTTTGATTCGGCATCTTTCTGGAAATCTGCGAAAACCTTCTGCATTTCGGCACTAGTCAGTACATCCTTTACTACCATATCGTAGTACATCATTTTTGCACCTTTGAACCCTTCAGGCTTTTGCTCTTCTTTGAGGGTATCCAATGGAACAAAAATCGTGATGCTGTCTTTTTCCTTCATGCGCAAGAGTGCCTCAAAAATTGGGTTTTGGGGCATCTGCTTCAGCTGAGCTGAATCGGGTACTTGAATCAATTGAAAATTGGAAGTGACTACGCTGTCTCCATTCCGCAATTGAAAGCGGTAATAAGCGAAATCACCAGCCTTGAGTGCACTGCCAGTAGATTTGGTGTGCTGTACGTACGTGTACCCACTCGGCAACTTCTGCTCCTTTTTGCATCCTGACAGCAAAACCAGCGCCAGGAATAAGCATGACAAAATTCTCATGTTTGTTATTGATGTTGAGAGGCTCCTGGCTTTAGGTCGGAACCCAAAACGGAAAACCCAAATTTGGTTACACAGTAAATTCATTCACACGATTCAGCGATTCGCGGTATTCTGGTAACAACTCGCGAAACTTTTTAATCGTGGCTTTAAGACCGATAAATGACGCGCCGCCCGACGCATTTTTATGCCCACCTCCTTTGAAGTGTTTCTGGGCGATTTCCTGAACCGAAAAATCTCCTTTAGAACGCAAAGATATTTTGACAATTGTAGGTTGCTCCGTGATAAAAACAGCCATGATGATACCCCGGATGCGCAGGATATAGTTCACAATGCCTTCGGTGTCACCCCGTTGGATGTCGAAACGGGCGTAGTCTTCTTTGGTCAGGGTGATGATACCTGTACGGAATTCTTCCAAAATCTCCATGCGGTTGTACAAACAATGCCCCAACAGTCGCAAATGTTTTTCTTCCTGGCTATTGGTGATCAGGTCTTGTAACAAATAATCATTTACCCCCAGTTCAACCAATTCCGCCACCGTGCGGTACAATTTAGGCGAAGTGCTGTATTTGAAAGAGCCAGTATCAGTCACAATGCCGGTAAAAATACATTCCCCAATTTTGACGTCGAGATGGGCATGCCAATCCATCAGCCCGATGAAATCGTAAATGAGCTCACAGGTAGAACTGGCCGTGGTATCGGACAACAAATAATCGGGAAACGCTTCTGGTTCCAGGTGGTGATCGATCATCACCTTGGGCTTGTCCAAGGGCAGGATCATCTCGCCTACTTTGTCAATTCGATCCAAGGCATTGAAATCCAGGCAGAAAAAAATATCGCCAGATTCCACTTCCTCTTTGGCTCGATCTATATCTGCGTCGTAAATCACCATTTCGTGCACCCCGTCCATCCACTCCAAAAAACTGGGATATTCGGAAGGACAGACCACCACAGGGTGATGCCCCATCTTTCTGAGCAGATGGTACAAAGCGAGCGAGGAACCGATTGCATCCCCATCGGGGTTTCGATGGGTTAGAATCACTGCTTTACGAGGTTCCGCAAGATATTTTTTTAACGATTGGCTATTTTCCATGCTACCATCAAATCAAGGGGAAACAAAGACTTTGAAGAAGGCTGAACACAGGCTTAATCCACCCTTTTCTGTTCATTCAAAATTCAGAGTGCGAAGGTGCCAAAAATTATGGATTTAACCAAAAAAAGTTCCAAAGTTCCAGAGTTCCTAGGTTCCTGGGTCAACTGAACCCAGGAACCTAGGAACTCTGGAACTTTGGAACTTTGGAACCTCTTAAATTAAGTTATCCTAAAAAAAGTTGCTCTTTGCCCCTTCTCTTTCCGCTTTTTCCTTACTTTTGCGCCAAATTTTGCAAAACCGAGCATATGGCTGGAAATAGAACTTTTACGATGATTAAGCCCGACGCAGTAGCTTCAGGCCACATCGGTGCCATTTTGGCGCAAATCAACGAAGCAGGATTCCGCATCGTTGCCATGAAACTGACTAAACTTTCTCAGGAAAAAGCAGGCGAATTTTACGCTGTGCACAAGGAGCGCCCTTTTTACGGTGAGCTGGTAGACTTTATGTCTTCAGGGGTCATCGTTGCGGCGATTCTGGAAAAAGAGAATGCAGTAGCGGATTTCCGTACCTTGATTGGTGCAACTGATCCTTCCAAAGCTGAGCCAGGTACCATCCGCGCCAGATTTGCCAAAAGTATTGGCGAAAACGCGGTACACGGTTCTGACTCCGATGAGAATGCAGCCATTGAAGGCGCGTTCCATTTTGCGGGAACGGAGCAGTTCTAAAACACGTTTAATGGCAGGTTGATTATCAAGCAATTGATAGTTTTATTGCTTTTTTGAGTGACGAGTTACGAGTACATGACTTTTGAGTTTAGAAGTGGCTACCGCAGCGACTTGTTCAGCGTTGCATGTCTAAGTCGCTGCAGTAGCCACTTCTAAACTCTTAAGCCATGTATTCTTAACTCGTAACTCAAAAGAACCTTTTAACAAAATGATTAGACATTTTGTCAAACGCCTGATAATTAATCAGAAGTCTATTTAAACTCGATCAGCGTCACCCCATCCCCTCCACCTTCCGGCTCCGGGTGACGAATTTCCATCTCTACATTCTGGTATTCTCTAAGTTTGGAGCGCACTGCGTTGCGCAGCGTTCCATTGCCCTTACCGTGTACAATTTGCAAATGGTTTGAACTGGTAATCAGGGCCTGATCCATAAAATCCTCCACCATTTTCAGGGCTTCCTCGTAACGTACGCCACGGATATCGATGCGCGGATAAAAAGCAGCGCTTCTTTGGATTACATCCGACTGCACACTTTTGCTTTGGCGCAGGTCGATGGTGGGATTGGAAAAGATGACGTCGCGAATGTTCAGGGTCATGCGCATGAGGCCAACTTCTACAATGACTTTGTCTCCTTTGATGGATTCCACTTTTCCACTTGCACCGCCAGCCACCAATTTAACGAAGTCACCTTTTTTCACGGCGCGTTCGTTTTTGGGACGGCTCTCCGGAGAATAATATACTTCTTCACGCAGTTGGGTAACCTGCTCCGCCAGTTGTTTTTTGGATTCCCGGGCTTTGGCTGCGGCTTCCATGGCTTGTTCCAGGTTGCGGGCTTCGCGTAGTTCGCGCACGAGTTTTTCCAGGTCTTTGTTGTCCTGAGAGGTTTTTTGCAGGTCCTGCTCTTTGGCTTCCAACTTCATACGTTTGCGGCGGAAATCCAGGTCGCGTTGCATACTTTCGTAGGACTTCATGAGTTTGTCCAGTTTTTCCTGGCGATCCTTGAGTCCTTTGAGTTCTTCTTCTACTTCCTGTTTTTCGCGTTGCAAGTCGATCAGCAGTTGGTCAACGGCCTTTTCGTTTTTACCTACGCGATTTTTGGCATAATCCAACACTTTTCCGCCCAGACCGCTTTTTTCCGCAATTTCAAAAGCATAGGAACTACCCGGGCGGCCTACCTTCAATTCATAAGTTGGTGCCAGGTTTTCTTTGTCAAAAACCATCGAGCCGTTGAGGATGCCCTTGCTTTTAAATGCAAATATCTTGAGGTTGGAATAGTGAGTGGTGATGACCCCAAAAACCTTGCGGTAATTCAGTTCCCATAGAATGGCTTCGGCAATGGCACCACCAATTTGAGGATCGGTACCTGAACCAAATTCATCAATGACGACCAAAGTTCGCTCGTCCGCATGCTCCAGGAACATGCGCATGTTCGCCAGACGAGAGCTATAGGTACTCAAGTCGTCTTCGATGGATTGCTGGTCGCCGATGTCCGCAAAAAAGTTGTGAAAAATCCCCAGTTGGGTACGTTTATTGACCGGGATCAACAAACCGGATTGTGCCATCAATTGCAACAAACCTGTCGATTTCATGGTGATGGATTTCCCCCCGGCGTTGGGCCCACTGAGCACCAAAATGCGGTTGGTGCCATCCAGACGCAAGTCAAAAGGAATCGTTTTTTTACCCGACTGGCTGTTTTTCAACAACAACAGTGGGTGGTAGCCTTCATAAATTTCGAAACTTGGCTGATCCAGCATTTGGGGCAATTCTGCCTTCATCCGTACCGCCAGGCGCGCTTTGGCCTGCACCACGTCAAAATACACCATGATCTCCTGGTACTGGTGCATTTGGGGCACGTAAGGACGCAGGACGGTACTCAATTCTTTGAGGATGCGGTAGATTTCGCGGCGCTCCTGTTGCTCCAGGTCAAAGATGTCGTTGTTGATGTCGATGACGGGTTCGGGTTCGATGAAGGACGTTCTACCCGTAGCGGATTCATCGTGAATGATCCCTCGGATTTTGCGCTTGTGCTCAGCAGGAACACTCAATACCCGCCGCCCGTTGCGAAAACTTTCCACCGAATCACTCAACCAGCCTTTGGCCCGGTAATCGTTGATGACATCGCGGAAGACCCGGTCCAATTCCTTCATTTTGGATTGGATGGCCTTATAAATGCGGGACAATTCGGGGGAGGCATCCGGGCGAATGTTGCCTTCAGCGTCGATTACCCGTTCAATTTCTTTAACCAAGGCTGGGTCAAAATTGACCGGACGGATGACTTCGTAAAGGGTCTTGTACAAATCGCGGCGCGAGGGGCTAAAAAATTTGTAGATCGCACCAACCGTCACCAGGATGGTATTGATGCGTCGCAGGCCATCTTCGGGCAATACCGAATCGATGATGGCCAACAATTGCAAGTCGCTATCGATGTTTTGGTAAGCTACCAGGGGAATACGATCGTTGTGTTCGATCGATCTTTTCATTTCCATGACCTCCTTGAGCCGCTCCTCAATCTGTTCGCGATTGGTTTGGGGCCGCAGTTCTTTGATGCGCTCGATGCCTTGTTCGCCAAGGCATTCCCTAACCAATAGCTCAATCACTTTGTCAAACTCGAGCTTTTCAAAAAGATCTTTCGGTTCCAATCTCATAAATCCTGTAGTTCAATGGGTGTTTGCCAAAGAAACAATTTTTGGCCCTTTGAGTTCCACAAAGATAGGATTTGTGTGGCAAAAATGTGGAGGAATGTGCTACAAATGCGGGCTATACAAACGTGCTACAAATGTGGGACTTCTACGAAGTCCTTCTTTTTGAGGAGATACCTATTTAACAGCGCTACAAATGTGTGACCTCTCCGAGGTCATTTTTGTACCTAAATTATCCCCCTTACGAAGGGTAACCTAACAAGAATGACTTCGTAGAAGTTACACATTTGTAGAAAAATAACCAAATGCATATTCAAAAAGAAGGACTTCGTAGAAGTCCCACATTTGTGGCTCCAGCTTTTTATATTTTATTTGTATTTTTTAATTGATTTTAACACAAATATTTTTTATTTCCAAAAATTATCTTATTTTTATACTTCTCAAAAAACAAATCCTATGGCTGACGTCTTTTCCCAACTTTACATCCAAACCGTTTTCGCGGTAAAACAACGCCAAGCATTGATTTCTCCTGCTTGGGAAAATGAACTTTACGGTTACATCACTGGAGTCATTGATAAAAGAGGCCATAAACTGCTTGCGATAGGAGGAATGCCCGATCACATTCATATTTTCTTTGGTCTTAAACCAGCTGAAGCCTTATCTGATTTAATTCGAGAGGTAAAAAAAGCATCAAATGCGTTTGTTAAAGAAAATCAATTTTGCAACTATGATTTTGATTGGCAAAATGGTTATGGCGCTTTTTCGTACAGTCGTTCACACATGGATGGAGTCCGCAAATATGTTTTAAACCAAAAAGTGCATCACCGAAAAAGAACCTTTGAAGAAGAATTTTTTAAAATTCTAACTGATTTCGGGGTTGAAATTGGGCAAAAAAGGATGTTTGATTTTTTTGTGCCGGATTGATTTATAATTCACAAATGTGGGATGTAAAAATATGGCTACAAATGTGGGGTCTACAAATGTGTGACTTCTACGAAGTCATTTTTTATTTAGAGGATAGGTTTATTTCTCGATGCTACAAATGTGTGACCTCTCCGAGGTCATTTTTATTTAGTTCCCCTACCCATTCTTTCAGTTCGCCAATGAATAGGTGCGAAATGACCTCGGAGAGGTCACACATTTGTAGAAAAAATCGTGTGCATGAGTTCATAAATAAGGACTTCGTAGAAGTCCCACATTTGTAGAAAAAATGATCCAATGTGTATTCAAAGTGAAGGACTTCGTAGAAGTCCCACATTTGTGGCACTCATTACCCCTCATCCCGCACCACCAGGAAACCCTCGGCAAATGGATCCACAACATCCTTTAGTACTTCTCCAAATTGGGCCCCATACTTCAGGTAAAAATTCAGGAAGTTATCCGTACGTTCTTGCAAACCATTGCCGGGGAACAATTTTTCCTTAAGGCTGCGGATTTGATTGATGGCCGTTTCGTGCTTTTGTTTTTCTGCACGCACCAGGCGGCCTTCCAATTGCTCGATGACTTTTTCTTGTTTGACGCCTTCGGCCAAAACTGCTTTTTCCAGCGTGGCGTCAACCTCCAGGGCTTTGAGGCGAATTTGTTCAAACAGTGCCTTCAATTGGGTCATTTCGGCCTGCAGACTCAGTTCACCTTCTGAATTAAGTGCCACGTATTGTTTGATCAAAAACTCAGTATCCACAAACAAATCGTGTACCCGCAAGCCCAGTTTTTCAATCCGGCTAGAGGTAGCTTTATCGATCCACAACAAGGAATTCCGCCGCAAAAGCAGCGGGTAATTGATGCCAAAATGGGCAAATTGGGCTTTGCGCTCCAACCAATAGGCGATCTCCCCACCCCCACCTACATAAGCCAGGTTGGGTAAAATGAGTTCCTGAAACAAAGGCCGCAACACCACATTCGGGCTAAAACGCTCCGGGTGTGCTTCCAACTCGGCTTCCATTTCGGCAGCCGTAAAACGTAATTCCGTATTCAAAATCGCAAACCCCTCCCCTTCCCGTACGATGCGGTCGCGGCGATTGGTTTGCAGGTAAAACAGGTTGATGTCGCGGGCATGCGCCTGGCCAGAAAAACCAGCAGCGCTCAAAGCATCTTGTGTAGCAGCAATCAGGCCTTGCGAACTTTGCTGGAACAATTCCTCCCGCATGATCGGGATAAAGCGGCGCTTGAAGGCCGGAACATTCATATTCAGGGCGACCAATCCATAGCTACCGAACAGTCGATTGACCAAATCAATGGTGGCATCGGCGTATTTGGCGTGGCTGGTATACGCCGCTTCGATGTGCTGATAGATGTAGGTAGCGTTTTCACTTTCGCCTAACATTTCCTTCAGCTGCGCCAACACTGGCACTAAGGTTTCGGTAGACATGTCGCCGCAAGAGCCACCTATCGATTCGTGTTCCCAACGGATGGTTTTTCCAAAAATATTGGCGTGGTTGATTTCATCAAAATCGTGGTCTTCTGCACCATTGACCAATACTGGGACAAAACTATAATCTGGATAAGCAGTACTCAGTTCCTTGGCCAAATTGATGGCGGTAAAAATTTTGTACCAATAAAACAGCGGTCCGGTAAACAAACTCGGCTGATGGGCAGTCACCACCACGTAAGTATTCTCTTCGGCCAGCAATTCGATGTTCAGTTTTACATCGCGGCTGGTTTCTAGTTTGGTGTATTGCTCGCGCAGTACTTCCACCAGCAATTGGCGGTCAATGGGCTGTTTGGCCTTGTCATCAATCACCTGCCGAAAGGATTCCGGGGTGGGATTATACTTAAAAAATGGCTTTAATGCCGGATTTTGCGTAGCATAGGCTACATCTTTAGGTGCCAGCTGTGGTACCGAAGCATAAGGGAGGATGGTTACGTCCATGTCGGGTGTGTCGGTTAGTGTAGCGTTTTTTTGGTGTAAAAGCATTTTGGACGAATAAAATTTTATATTTGAAGTTGAGAAGGTTTAGGGGGTTGAGGAAGGTTTAGGCTACCGCAGTTATTTTGACAAAATCCTTGTCTAAGTCACTGCGGTAGCCTAAACCTTCCTTAACCTCCTAAACCTTCTAAACATCCTAAATGAGATAAACGCCAAATTAGTTTAACCCATCATTCAAATTCTCCTTTTTCAACCATGCAACAATACATTCTTGCCCTCGATCAAGGTACCACCAGTTCCCGTGCCATTCTTTTTGACCAGGATGGCAATGTGGCTGGCGTACGCCAACAGGAGTTCACTCAATACTACCCACAACCTGGTTGGGTGGAGCACAATCCCCTGGAAATCTGGAACACCCAGCTTGCTGTGGCCCGCGAGGTGCTCAGGGCACACAACGTGAATCCCAGCCAAATAGCTGGCATCGGCATTACCAACCAGCGGGAAACGACGGTGGTATGGGACAAAACGACCGGACAACCCATTTTTAACGCGATCGTCTGGCAAGATCGCCGCACCGCCGCCATATGTGATGCGCTAAAAGCCCAGGGCGAAGAAGCCTACGTCAAAGCCCAAACGGGTTTGGTCGTGGACGCCTACTTCTCGGGCACCAAGGTAAAATGGATTTTGGACAATGTGGAAGGAGCAAGGGAAAAAGCGGCCAATGGTGAACTGCTTTTTGGTACAATTGATACCTGGCTGGTTTGGAAATTGACCGGAGGCGAGGTGCACATCACCGACTATTCCAATGCTTCGCGAACCTTGATGTACAACATCCAGAAGCTGGAATGGGATCAACATTTGTTGGATGTGTTGGATGTACCGGCTAGTATGCTGCCTCGGGTCTGCCCTTCGAGTCAAATTTATGGCAAAACCACGGCAGACTTATTCGGTGCTGAAATTCCCATCGGGGGCATCGCGGGCGATCAACAGGCTGCCCTCTTTGGCCAGGGCTGTTTTCAACCCGGTGCAGCCAAAAACACTTACGGTACGGGCTGTTTTATGCTAATGAATACGGGCAAAGAACGGATTGAGTCCAACGCCGGGCTGTTGACGACCATCGCCTGGGGCTTAAATGGCGAAGTGCATTATGCCCTGGAAGGCAGTGTATTCATCGCTGGGGCTGCTATTCAGTGG
>JAIXOO010000161.1 GCA_027486765.1 Saprospiraceae bacterium | reverse complement strand
TTTTTCATTTTTCATTTTTCATTTTTCATTTTTCATTTTTCATTTTTCATTTTTCATTTTTCATTTTTCATTTTTCATTTTTCATTTTTCATTTTTCATTTAAACAGAATTCCGAATCACAAGTTCCGGTTTAAAAATCCTGGTTTGTAACTTGAAATCCTTGTCCGAGGATTCGATGTTTTCGAGGAGAATGCGGGCCGTTTCTTCCCCCATTTCATAAGATTGTTGGCTGATGGTGGTGAGCGGAGGTTCAAGTAAAGGGCCGACTGCAAGATTGGTGAATCCAATTAGCGCCAAATCATTCGGGACATGCAGGTGCAACTCCCGTGCAGCTTTGAGTACCCCCAAGGCAACATAATCACTCACCGCAAAAATGGCATCGGGAGGCTCGGGGAGGCTCAACAGATCCAGCGCCGTTTGATGACTATCTTCCATCCGGAAAGTAGTATGCACCAGGTATTCCGGGCGCAGCTCCATCTGGGCATCCCGCAATGCGGCTTTGAACCCTTGCATGCGCAAACGGGTCAATTTGAGCGTAGAAGGGCCCGCAATGTGTGCAATTCGCTTCCGACCACTTTTGATCAAAAACTCACCCGCTTTATATCCGCCTTCAAAATTGTCGTTGATGATTTTGTGTCCATACACCTGATCGTTGGCCCGGTCGAACATCGCCAAGGGAATGTCCAGGTCTTTGAGCATATTGAGGTGTTTAAAATCCAGGGTGGAACTCCCAATCGAGATGGCAATCCCATCTACCCTTGCACCAATCAATTGATCGATTATTTTTACTTCCCGCTCATAGATGTTTTGGGATTGGAAAATCATCACGTTGTAGCCCTGCTGGTATGCTACATTTTCCAGTCCATTGATGATCTCCGAAAAAAACTGATTGTCAATTTCCGGTACGACCAAACCAATCGTGTGGGTGCGTTTTTTCAACAAACCAATGGCGTGTGAACTAGGCCGGTAATTCAAGCGCTCAGCCAGTTCCAGTACTTTGAGTTTGGTTTCAGGTTTTACATCATACCGATTGTGCAAGGCTCGCGATACCGTGGCAACCGAGATGTTGAGCATCCGGGCGATGTCCTTTATGCTGACTTGCGGCATGGCTTGGCTTTGATTAAGTTGATTCTACAATATTACTCAAATTCGGAAAAAGGAAAAGGGTTTATCTGGCTTGTCTAAAAAGTTCCGTAAACGTTTACATACATTTTTGAAGCATTTTAATCCCATTTACCAAAACAAATACCACGAATTGAGCTAATTTCGAGTATTCTTCAGGGAATGGGGAAATTTTCCAAATAAACTTCGGAATTCCTAAACCGACTTCATTATGGCTGCACAAAACCACCACATCGAAACGTTGTTCAAGCAAACCCTGGAACAAGGCGATTCGGCCAGTTTTGAGGCCCTTTTTAAAAACCAGTACGCGCAATTGTGCGGCTTTGCAACCCGCTACCTGCATAGCCCTGAAGCTGCCGAAGAAGCCGTATCGGAAGTATTTTACAAAATTTGGAAAAATCGCGCGCAAATCAACATCAAAACCTCTGCAAAATATTACCTCTACGCTAGCGTACGCAACATGGCCATCGACATGCAGCGCCAGTCCAAAAAACAACAACACAACTCTGATGACTGTCTTTACGATCAGGCTTATCCCGGCCCTGATGCTTACGATACCCTGATCGGACGAGAAACCCAGCAAAAAATTGACTCTGCAATTTTACGTTTGCCACCACAATGCCGTACCGTATTTCAATTGAGTCGCCACGAGGGCCTCAAGTACCAGGAAATTGCCAACCGCTTAGGCATTTCCATCAAAACGGTAGAAACCCAAATGACCCGAGCACTCAAACAACTGCGAGTAGAAATGTTGTAGCTTACATCTTTATTTTTTGATCTTCAGCACAAAGCAGCACAAGGGGTACAAAACGTCGTCAACGTCTAACTTTGTGCCCTTTGTGCTGCCTTTGTGTTCTTTGTGCTAAAAAATGTTGCTCTGGTAAAGTGTTGCCCTTGAAAATACCCGGCATGTACAACCTTTTCAAGGATTTTGCGTTAATTTGCGTGTTCAATTGGTTAACCATGTCGAAAGCAACAGCTATGAAAGAAGTTAAATCCATTCTAGCCCGCTCCGCCTTTGGCGTCTGCAGTTATGTTGGTCAAAAAATGGGCTTGTCTCCTGACCGAGTGCGCTTGTATTTCATTTACGCTTCCTTCGTTACGCTAGGATCGCCAGTCATCGTATACCTGGTGATGGCTTTTTGGTTGAACGTAAAAAAATACATCAAGGCAGGCCGGAATATGTTGTGGTCCTAATCCCTTATTTTCGCAACTCCTTTTTCAAAATTTTACCCGTAGCACTCATCGGCAGCGCATCCAATAACTCCACTACACGGGGATATTTATATGCTGCAATCCGTTCGCTGGTCCATTGCATGATTTCCTGCGGGCTGGCACTGGCACCGTCTTTCAGCACCACACAGGCCTTAATTTCCTCTCCATATTCATCGTTGGGTACTCCAATCACGGCCACCAGTGAAATGGCCGGATGCTGAATCATCACCTCCTCAACCTCGCGTGGATACACATTAAAGCCGCCCCGAATGATCATGTCTTTGGTGCGGTCTACGATGTAGAAGTATCCATCTTCATCTTGAATGGCTACGTCGCCAGAGAGCAACCAACCACCCTGGAGTGATTCTGCCGTAGCATCAGGTTTGCGGTAATACCCCTTCATCACATTGTGGCCCCGATAAAGCAATTGCCCCTTCTCCCCTACTGCTACAGTTTGGCCTTTGTCATCGACCAGTTTGACCTCGACACCCCAAACCGGCGTACCAATGCTCCCCGGTTTGCGTGGGCGGTCAGGATGATTAAATGTCACCACGGGCGAGCCCTCCGACATGCCATAACCTTCAATAATCGGTACATTGAAACGGGCTTCAAAATCCTTCAGCACCTGCACTGGCAAGGAAGCACCACCTGATACTGCAATGCGCAGTTGGGCCGCAATGCTCGGGTAATCGAATTTTTCTTCCCGGTAGTTCAGCAAGCCCCAGTACATGGTAGGTACCCCAGCGAATACGGTCACTTTGTTTTTGGCCATCAGCCCAAATACCGCTTCGGCTTCAAAACGTGGCAACAGCACACTGGTGGCACCACGGTACAAACCCGCATTCATCAAAACCGTCATCGCAAAGATGTGGAAGAGCGGCAGCACGATCAGTAAGGTATCAGCGGGCTGGATGCCCACCAAATCCGCTGAAAGGATTGCGTTTTGCAGGAGGTTGTTGTGGGTTAGTTCCGCGCCTTTGGGGCGGCCCGTAGTACCCGAAGTGTAGATGATGATGGCGGTATCTTCCGCACCACTGGCATAAGCCTGTCCTGCGGGGGATTGCCCAGCCATCAAGCTGCCCAAGGTAGCTGCCCCAGGTATTGCAGGCGCATCCGTAGGCTGCGGCATGATGAGGAAAAAATGATCGCAGGTAGGCACCTCGCCAAAGGCCTGGTGCCCCATTTGGCCAATCGGCAAATCAGGTGTACCCACAAAACAAAAGTAGGCTTTGGCCTCACTATCGCTGAGGTGGTAGACAATTTCGTCTTTTTTGAGTAAAACGCTGAGCGGTACTACCACTGCACCCGCTTTCAAAATCCCGAAATAAATGATTGGAAAATAGGGCAAGTTGAAACAGCTAAGGGCCACTTTATCCCCAGGCTGAATGCCCTGCGCCCGCAGGCCGTTGGCCACCTGATTGGCCGCGCCATTGACCTGGGCAAAACTGAGTTGAACTTCGCCAAAAATATAGGCTGTTTTTTGTGGATAGCGCCGCGCGCTGTCTTCCAGCAGGACAGATAGGTTGAGCATGCGATCTAGAGTTTTTAATGCAGGTTGATGGGTGAATATACGAGGAAATTGGTGAATGGGATGTGGGTGGGGGGTAGATATCTATTTAAAATCATTCAAAACCGCACCACCACCCCCACCGAGGTCGTAAAATCCAAAGACTGCAATTCCAGCCCTTGCACCGTATTCTGCGGCTTAGTCTGCCCATTACGTGGGTCAGCTGGTACAAAGGAATAGATGTACTGGCGGTACTTCACGTTTTGGTGGTTGAACAAATTAAAGAAGCTGAGATTGGCCTGCACATTGGTTTTACCGATGCGGAAAGAATAGGTAGTAGCCAAGTCAACGCGATGGTAGTCCTCCAGGAAAGAAAGGCGGTTTTCGGGGGTCGTTTCTCCCCGGTCGACAGGCTTTTCACTCAGTTTGGATAAGTCGGTATACGGGCGGCCCGAAGCAAAAACATAGGCCAGCGAGAAGTCAAATTTTTTCCAGTTGTATTGGTTGATCCATTTCAGTTGGTGGCGGCGGTCGTTTGGTGATGCGAACCACCGGCCATTGGCGATATTGGGAAAACTTTGGCTGCTTTTGCTCAGTGTATAGGCCACCCAGGTATCGAAATGGGGAAAAGATTTTTTGAGCAAAAGATCCAAGCCTACCGTTTTCCCCGTACCCTGAAAAGTGGTGAATTTGTATTCAAAAGAATCGGGCAAGGCTACCAAAGTCCGGGCATGCTCGACCATGTTGTTGGTGTTTTTGACATAAAACTCCGCGTCCAGCTCAAAACTCCCTTTCCGGAAATTAGCTCCGAGCATGGTATTGTGCGCAACAGTCACCGGGAAGCGAGGGTCACCTTTGGCCAAAACCCAATACGGGTAAGAGCGGCCGTAAATATCCTCGTGGAAAAACTGGTACAAAAACTGCTGGTAAATACTCCAGGAAGCTTTCAGACGAAGCTCGTCCGAAGCTTTTACAAAAAGGCCAAGTCGGGGCGAAAAAAAATTATTCCCATTGTAACGGGTGCCACGCAGTCCAAAGCTGAAATTCAAGGTTGAATCCGCCAAATCAGCTTGGTATTCTCCATACAAAGACTGTTGTAACCCATGGTCATCTAGATCCAATGATGCCAGTTTCCCATCCTTAAGATAGAGGGTAGACTTGTTGTCGATGCTTTCAAAACCAAACACTAGTTTTTGATTTGCCCGCAACTGCCATTCATTTTTCCAGGTTACATCCAGGCCACTGATGTGGTTGTCGTGGTTATTGGTAAAAATAAAATTAGGCCGCAGTCGGTTTCCAACTTGGAAGATCGATTTTTGAGAAAAATCCCGGCTGATGCCGTATTCTGAAAATGCGACGTTTAAGTTGGAACTGAAGCGAGTGCTCCACCTTTGATTCAGTTGCAAACCAAAACCCTGATTGAACCAATCTGCTTCTTCATCGTAGGATTCGTTCAGGACTTCTCTGCGGTTGTTGATGAGTTGAGTACTTGTGCGGGAATAAGAGTATGCATATTTATCCGCTCCGCTGAAATAATTAAAATCAGCACTAAAACGGGCAGAAGGACGCCAGCTTGCCTTGAAGTTGGCGTCAAAAAAACGCAATTCTGGCTTTTGGGAAACCACCTCTCTTACGGTTGCCAAACTGGACCTTGCATCAAAAATACGGGTATCTTTTACCTCAGAGTTGAGGAGATTAAATAACTTGCTGTTGGCCAGATTCTGATTGGTAATCCGGCCTGCCGCCATTACCCTAAATTGTTTCCCTAGCGGCACATCCAATAAAACACTGCTGGTCATGAGGTTTACATCGGCGATGGCTAGTGCTTTGGTGTCCCCCTGGTTGCGTTGAGCCGAGCGGATGTCTACCACGGCAGAAGTACGGCCTCCGTATTCTGCGGGGAAGGCATTTTTGTACACCTTCACCTCGTCAACCATGTGCGGATTGACAATGCTGAAAATGCCAAAATAGTGGGTTACATTATATAAGGTGATGCCGTCCAGAATGATCAGGTTCTCGTCTCCACTTCCACCCCGGATGTTCAGATCGGCTGAAAGGTCATCGTGGGCGCTTACCCCGGGCAGGTATTGCAGGCTGCGCATGACGTCGGCACCATTGACAAAGGCGGGCAAACGTTGCAATGCGGGGCCATGTAAAACGGTCGCATCTTCCAGCAATTTATTGGACACTGCGGGCAGTCGGGCAGTCACCGTCATCCCTTGGAGTTGTTCTACTTTTGGGGTGAGTTTTATTTTGAGGTCAAGGGGCTCAGTTCCTGGACTGATCCAGGTTTTCCGGGTCTGGTAGCCCAGGTATTGTACGGCTACTTCGGTGGTGGCAGTTCCATCCTCCAGGGTAAGTTCGAAGCGTCCATTTTCATCACTGATCACCCCGTCGCCTTGACCACAAAGCACGTGGCCATAAGCCAGGGGTTGTTGGGTCCAGGCATCGATCAGGACGCCATTCACTTTACGCGGCACTTTAATTTTCACCTCGCTCACACTGAGTTCGGATTCACTCAGGGCTTTGCGCACCAAAATTTGTCCAGTTCCGGTAATGTGGTATTCCAGTTCCAGCCCTGCCAACAACTGGCTTAAAGCCGTTGATAAATCTTTGGCATTGATCTTTTTAGAAACGCGAATATTGGCTACCGTCAGATTCTCGTAGGAGAATTTGAGCTGGTGCTTTTTGGCTAAAATATCGAATGCTTGTTCAAGTGGGGTGTTCTGAAATTTTTCAACAAAGGCATAGGTTGACTGGCCCACCAAGGTGCAGGAGAAAAAGGAAAAGACAAGCCATACGACCAGCGTTTTGATGGGCATGGTTGTTTTTAGTTAAAAAGTTGAGGAGGTTGAGAAAGTTGAGAAGGTTGAGGCTACCGCGAGCGATTTTGACAAGGCCATTGTCTAAGTTCCTGCGGCAGCCTCAACCTTCTCAACCTCCTCAACCTTCTCAACTCATTTTACAATAATCAGGTTTCCACGTGTACTCGTTTCCAGTCTGAGTGGCCAGCACACGTTATATAAAGCAGAATCGAGGTTATTCCCCTCAAAATAAGTCGTCACTTTACGATTGGCGATCTCTGGTGAAGTTTGTACCCGCACCTCAAATTGCCGCTGGATCTCTTCGAATACTTCCTGCAAAGGAGCATCGTTGAAATAAAACTTGCCTTCTCGCCAGGCTGCCGTAGCCTGAGTGGTCAGGGTATAAGGAGCCACCAGATCCCCATTTTCGTTGGTTTGAGTGTTTAATCCGGGCGTTAAAATTTGCTCCCCATTGGGGTTGGACACCCGCACTTTACCTGTAACACAAGCGACCGCAAAGGAGTTGCCTCGTGCCCGGACGTTGAAACTCGTACCCAGTACTTCTACTTCGCCTTGAGCCGTTTTCACTACAAAGCGACGGCCTTTGGTGACTTTAAAAAAGGCTTCACCTTCCAACTCGATTTTGCGTGCCAGGCCCCAACGCAAAGGGTGGTAACTCACCTTACTGGCCGCATTGAGCACCACGCTGGAGCCATCGGGTAGTTGATGCGTTTTTTGTTCGGCAATGCCAGCGCTGATGCTGCGGGTAGGATTGTAGAAATAGGCTACCAACAACAGGGTCACACAGGCCGCAGCAGCATAAGTCAGCCAGCGGCGAATCGGCCGAATTTTGGCCCCGCGGTTGATCGGCACCACGGGTGTATGGTCCGTTACAGTTGATTTATCCTGAGTAGCCGCATCAATCCGGTTCCATAGGTTGGACAACTGCATGGCGCTGGGCTCTTCCTCGCGCAGGGTAATGGCACGAGCAAGCAGGCGGCCCTCCGCTACCTCAGTGGCTTTTTCCGGGTGCTCTTGCAGCCAGTTTTGCCAAAAAACGGCAGCTTCTTCATCACCGGCCCTGACCCAGCGGATGAAGGAAGGTTCCTGGGCAAAGTCCAGGGAAGTGTAAGATGTAAAGGTTTCTGATTTCACATATTCAGGGTTTCAAAGCTTTCAAGGTTCCAAGGTTCCTATGTTCCAGAGTTCCAGGGTTGGAGGTAAGCTTAGAAACTTGTCTCCAACCCTGGAACTCTGGAACATAGGAACCTTGGAACCTTGAAAGCTTTTAGTTGAACAACTCATTTAAATAAGCGCTTCTCGTCTGGTTCGTATAGCTCATTTTGCAAAGACCGAGTCCACTCTGCATCATACTGACACAAGCGCCATCGGTACGGGCGTCATCGAGGTGGGCACGATTGAGTACGCAATGTCCCAATTCGTGAAAAACCACCATTTCTCGTTGTAGGGCACTGGCCGAATTCCAAAAGCTTTGATCCACGACCACTCTTTTGGTGCCGTTGGAGATCGTTTGGCATTTGGCCGCCACATTGGCTTCTTCCAGTTCCATAAAAATCCCACTGTATTGGGTCATGTCCAGGTTTAGTCCTCGTGTTTGGGCTTCAACGGCAAAACTGTCAAACAAAGGTTGCAATGCAGCATCTACCGTAGCGATTTCGTCTTTGGCACAAGAAAAACTTGTGATCAACAATAAGGACACTATAATGAGCTTGTGCATTGATTCTACATTTTACTGGGATAAGCCAGCAATTTTAATTGTGTACTCAGATCAAGCCGAAAAAATTACACAACCAGACAATAAAAATCACCAAAAGGATTTGCCTAAGCGATTCCAAGGCGCGATGTGACAAATTCCGGGCAGATTGATAGTTCAATTCCATGATTTCACCGATCTGATTGTAGTCCATGTCCGCAAAATATTTCAGGTACAAAACTTCACGCTGGCGTTCGCTAAGGGCAGCCATTGCTGTTTTCAGCTTAGACTCCCGTTCTGCATCCATTTCGTTTTGAATCAAGAGTTGATCGATCCCGAAATCAGCCTGGAAATGGCGCTCTTCAGGTTCTTCGGAGGCAATTTTTTTCACTTGCCGATCCAGTGTTTTGACAATTTTGCGGCGGAGGGAAACGAATAAATACTTGCGAATAGAATCGGTTGCTGAAATCCGCTGACGAGCATCCCACAGTTCAATAAACAAATCCTGAATGCAGTCTTCTACCAACTGAGCATCCGGCATAAACTTGCGGCCATATTTAAACAGTACCGCAGCATGGTCGCGGTAAATGTGTTCCAAGGCCCGTTTATCACCATCTTTTAATGCTTGCCAACGCTCTAAATCCGACATCTAGAAAAAAATTGAACAGGACGAATCCTGGTGAAAATTGAAATACAAACGCATCTAAAAATCTTAATAGTGGGGCAAAAATAAGTTTTCATTTTCTCTGAGCCAAAGGATTAGCTGATCCACTTGAAATGAACCGTTTGCTTGCACTAATCCTTTGGCAAAATGAAAACTTATTTTTTTATCGCCCCTGTGCTTTTATCCAGCCCACAATTTTTTAATTTTTTTTTCAAAAAAGTGAGTACAAGATAAAAAACCTGGGCTTACCAATACAATCTAAGCATTCTTAACCCAAAAATTTCAAAAACATGTTAAAGTCCATTTTACAAACCGGAGCGGTGTTTGCGCTGTTCGCCACAGTGTTATTCACAGCTTGCCAGAAAGAAGACCTTGTCGTGAGTGAAGACAACTTCACCCTCGGCGACCCTCTGCTCGGCCAGGGACCACGCGGCCCTCGTGATTCCAGTCGTTGTTGTTTTGAGTTTGTTTTCCCGATCAGTGTAGAACTACCCAATGGTGATACGCTGGTGATTGATGGTGAACGCGATCACAAAAACTTCATCGAACGTTGGAAGAACTCAAGCCTAAATGGCCGTCCCAAAATCATTTTCCCAATTGATGTAACCCTTGCTGATGGTTCAAACACTACGCTTAACAGCCCTGAAGAGCTGAAGAAACTGATTGAATCTTGTTTACCAGATCGTCCTAGTCTGAAGCCTTGCTACAAGGTAATCTTCCCTGTGCAAGTAAAATTGCCCAACGACAGCACCATTACGATAAATAGTGCTGATGCATTTGCGGCACTGTTGAAAAGATGGCGTGACAAACACCCCAATGCGGACAAACATCCACAAATTGTCTTTCCTTATGGTGTAGAAAAAGCCGATGGAACTATTGTACGGATCACCGGAGCTGACGATTTGCGGAAAATTCTGGCAGAATGTAAGCCAGGCCCCGATCGTCCTAGTGTAGGCCCTGATCCCCGCCCTTGTTTCCGCATCGTTTTCCCAGACACCATTCAGCACCCTGACGGTAGCACTGCAATAGCTACTGATGCTGAAGACTTTGCCAAACAAGCACTGGCTTGGCGTAGAGGACACCCTGCGGCTAATGGTGCAACGATTGTAAAAATACCTTTTGGCATAGTATATCGCGACAGTACCACGGCAGTGATCGCATCTGCGGAAGACCTGCGTAAAGCTAATGCCAAATGTGGCATTGATCTCACTCCATGCTTCGACGTGATTTTCCCAGCCAAAGTAAAACTGCCTAGTGGTGTGGTGGTAGAAATCCGCAGTGCCGATGCTTTCCGCGAATTGATCGAGCGTTGGGTAAAAAACAACCCATTGTCTACTGATCGTCCAGAGTTTGTCTTCCCTTACCGGGTGAAAACCAAAAATGGCAGAACAGTAGTGCTAAACGACAAAGAAGATTTGCGCAAGTTATTGGCCAATTGTAAATAATCCCAAAAACCAAATGTAAAACAGGATCCCCAGTTTATCCAATTTGACACATATTGAGCTTGAATGTATATGGGCCGCCGAAGCTATTTCGGTGGCTCTTTTTTATTTTAGTTCATTTTTATTTACCTTTCCCTCTACACAGAAGAATCATGCAGGCCGAATTTGAATACCTTCAACAACTCGCTCAAGAATACCATCAATTCTCCGAAGACCCAGCGCAATTGTATGCACACCTGGGGCAATTGGATCAGCTAAGGGTGCAAAATTTGCTCGTGAAATACCAGCAGCTCCCTTTCCAGCCCATCCAGCTTTTGCGGATGGAATGCCTGCGGCAACTGGCGGAGCAGCAAAAAATTGATGCTGCAAAAGTTGAAGAAATCAAACAACGCATTCGGCAAAAAAATCGTAGCTACTTTGCACACCTGGACGCAGATACCCTGGATCAACTCGATGTGTATCCCTTGGGCAACCGTGACCCTTTTCAAGGTTACCAAAAACCGTTCAGCATCTTTTTGCCCTTGCTTTTTGAAGGTGAGGTTCAAAAGAAAACCCGGGCCTTTCTTGAAAAAATCGGTGAACAGCTTATTGCTGATTTACACTTAAAAAAGTACGCAGTAAAACTTGGGGATTTTCGCTCCAGCTCCCCTTTTGGAAGCAGTACGGCAAGTGTGAGTATCCACCTGGATATTCCCCAGGGGCACTTAAAATCCAATCAATTTTTGTTGAAAATCGGCCAAATCAGCACTGCGGGCAAAATAGCTCCTGCAAAACTGAGCCCAGATAAAATGGTAGAAAACCAGCTTTGGGCAGTGCAATCCTATGCCGAAATCAAGGCTGTTTTTGAAAAAATAAAAGCCGAAGTCATTGAGTTCAATGATAAAATATTGAGCCAAGATTCTGATCAACAAAGGGGCAAAAAAACTGTAAGTTATCCAAATACCGAAGATTCAGTTTCAGCGGTAGTGCGCGAGCCCGAAGAGCCCATTTTTGCCCCCCGCTATCGCTATGAAGACGATCCCGATCGCCCCTTCATCCCTACCGAGCATTTTGTACGCCTAATGCATTTGTTGAAGCGCAAACGCAACGTCATTTTGCAAGGGCCACCGGGAGTTGGTAAAACCTTTTTGGCTACCAAATTGGCCTATGGTTTGATGGGATTTAAAAACAGCAACCAAATTCAGCGGCTACAGTTTCACCAATCGTACAGCTACGAAGATTTTGTGCAAGGTTTGCGGCCTGCCCCAAACGGAGGCTTTGAGTTGCGCAACGGGGTCTTTTACCAATTGTGTCAAGTGGCCCATGAACATCCAGACAAGGCCTATTTTTTGATCATCGATGAAATCAACCGAGGCAACCTGAGTAAAATTTTGGGTGAACTGCTCCAACTGATCGAAGCCGATAAACGCAGCGAAACCTATGCCGTGCGCCTCACCTACAGCCAGGCCACTGATCCCGATTTTTTTGTACCCCCCAATTTATACCTGATCGGCACCATGAATACTGCCGACCGCTCGTTGGCGATCATCGACTACGCCTTGCGGCGGCGTTTTGCTTTCATCGACATCGAACCTTGTTATGATCAAAGTTTTGTGGAGCATTTGCAAAAACAGGGGATTTCGGCAACGCTGGCCCAATTTATCGCCCAACAAATCCCGCGACTAAACGAAGAAATTGCCCGTGACCCCAACCTTGGCAAGGATTTTCGCCTGGGGCACAGCTATTTTTGCACCTACAATCCTGCACTGGATGAATGGCAATGGTACCAGGATTTGTTGCGCTATGAGATTCGGCCCATGTTGGAAGAAATGTGGTTTGACCAACCGGAGCAGGTGGATAAAATTTTCCAAAATCTGGAAATTGCCCGGCCATGATCCCCATCCAAAATTTGTACTATCTGCTGTGTTATGCCTGGAATACCCTGGACGAGGCCGAGCGGGTCAACATCCAAATCGAACAATTCAAAAACCTACCCGATTTGTTTGCCAAGGTGTTGATCAATGGCCTGCGGGTATTGTTCAAGCGGAGACTGGATCACGATTACGAAGCACATGAGCAGGTGGTAGAAGGCATCAAAGGGAAACTAAATTTGAGCGCCACCCTAAAAACCCAACAACTCTGGCATCGGCGCAGCATCTGCCAGTTTGATGAATACAGCGCCGATACCCCCGGCAATCAAATTCTGGCAGCCACGGTACAACATTTGTTACAAACCCCAGCAGTAGATAAAACCCTAAAGGCAGAGTTGCAACAATTGCAGCGCATGTTTCCACCACTGAAGCGAATTGCCCTGACGCCCCGTGCTTTTCAACAGGTACAACTTCGCCGCGACCAACGGTTGTATCATTTCCTGCTACACATTTGCCGCATCGTTGCCGAAAATCTGCTGCCAACGGAAATGGTAGGCCAATTCAAATTTGTCGATTTTCGTCGCGACGACCGCAAGATGAACCGCGTGTTTGAATCTTTTCTTTTTCGTTTTTACCAAAAAGAACAGCAGGAATATTGGGTAAGGCGCGAGCAAATCCGCTGGCAGTGGGAAGCCCCCCAGGATCCACAGCATTTGAATTACCTGCCCATCATGGAAACGGATGTTACGTTGGAAAGTGCAAACCGAAAAATTATCATCGACGCCAAATATTATCGGCAGCCGCTGGGCGGAAGCCGTTTTGAGGTGGATAAATTGTTTTCCAGCAACCTCTACCAAATGTACAGCTACCTACTCAATCAGGAGCAACGCAACGAACGTTCGCGGGTGGCTACGGGAATGCTCATTTACCCACAAACGGATCAGCCAATCAGGCTTGACTACCGTTTTGGAACCCACGATATTTTGATTCGCAGTGTGAATTTGAATGCGCACTGGAGGGAGATACATGAGGAGTTGTTGGGGTTAATTTTTTGAACCACCTTAGGAACCTTAGGCACTTAAGAGAACCTTAGGCTTATTATCCTTGGGTTTGTCTTAGGTGGCTTAGGTTCCTAAGGTGGTTCAAAAAATTAAAGTTCCAATTCCAAATTCAATTTCGCCGACTGCAATTCCGCCAAGGCATGTTGGTCGCTGGCAGCTTTGGCCACCGTGATGCCTTTTTCATAGGTCGAAACCGCTTCCAACAAGGCTTCCTGACGCTCGTACAATTTGGCGAGGTGGTAAAAAACCCCTACATAGTGCGGGTCTTTTTCCAGCACTTGCTGGTAGTAATGCAATGCCTCGGAGTCATCCGCTTGTCCTTCGTACTCTTTGGCCAACGCAAACAGTACAAAAGTATCTGCCGGATCGGACTCCTGCATTTCCAAAAGTTGAAGTAAACGATTATTGGACATAAACACTGATTTGTTATTAGGGTGAACTTTTTGCCCTTTAAGAAAGTTACAAAAGAGAATTTAGCGAATTTTCGCTAAATTAGTTTCAGCTTTGCTAGCGAAATCCATATCTTTGTCAAAGCTAAAATAAAACTTCATTTTTGCCAAAAATACGTATTCGATGAAAATACTGGTCTGCGTGAGCAAAACGCCCGACACCACCACCAAAATCGCTTTTAACGCCAGCAATACTGAGCTGGACGGCAATGGGGTACAGTACATCATGAACCCCTACGACGAGTGGTATGCCCTGGTACGCGCACTTGAACTGAAAGAAGCCTTGGGCGGAACCGTTACCCTGATCAACGTTGGCCCTGCCGACAACGACCAGGTCATCCGCAAAGGTTTGGCCATTGGTGCCGATGATGCAGTGCGCATCGACATGAACCCACCCAGTGCCCTGAATGTAGCGTTCCAAATTGCGGAACATGCCCGCGCTGAAAATTACGACCTGATCTTCTTGGGCAAAGAAACCATCGACTACAATGGCTCTGAAATTGGTGCCATGATCGCTGAATACCTGGATTTGCCTTTCGTTTCTTATGCGACGAAACTAGATACCAGCGATGGCAAAACGGCAACGATCCAGCGCGACATCGAAGGTGGGGTGGAAGAAGTGGAAGTAGACACTCCTTTTGTGCTAAGTGCTGCCAAAGGCCTGGCCGAACAACGCATTCCCAACATGAAGGGCATCATGATGGCCAAGTCCAAGGCCCTGAAAGTGGTGGCACCTGCGGCCTTTGAAGACAAAGCGGTGACGGTACAATACACCTTGCCACCAGCCAAGTCGGCAGTAAAAATGATTGCCCCCGAAAACATGGAAGAGCTGGTGAAACTCCTGCATGAGGAAGCGAAAGTTATCTAACTAAAAACAGGTTCCAAAGTTCCTGAGTTCCAGGTTCCAGGGTTCAGCCGGTCACTGAGCGGAGTCGAAGTGCTGACTGAACCCTGGAACCTGGAACTTCGGAACCATGGAACCCAAAACCTTTATAACATGGTTCTCGTATTTGCTGAAAGCCAAAAAGGAAATTTCAAAAAAACTGCCTTCGAAGCGGTGACTTACGGATATAAAACGGCTCAGGTGCTCGGCACTGAATGTGTGGCTTTGGCCCTGGGCACGGCACACAATGCAGCTGATCTGGGTTTGTATGGAGCAAGCAAGGTATTGCACCTTGCTGATGCGACGCTCGATCAATTTGACAGCCAGGTTTACGCCAAGGTTATCGCCGAGGCCAGCCAACAAGTAGGTGCCAAAGTAGTTGTACTCAGCCACACCTCCACCGGAAAGTCGATTCACGGCCGTTTGGCGGCTCGTTTGAGCGCAGGTTCCGTAGCTGGTGTCAACAGCGTTCCAACTGCTGATGGCGGGTTCAAAGTCAAAAAAGGCGTGTTTTCAGGGAAAGCCATCGCTGAGTATGAGATCAAATCGGAGGTAAAGGTTTTGTCGGTGATGGGCAATTCCTTGCAACCTGCCGTAGTCGGTAGCGCCGCTTCGGTTGAAACCCTCGAGATTTCCGTACCGGCCAGCCGCGTAAAGGTAAAATCGGTGAGCCGGATCGAAGGCATCGTGCCATTGCCCGAAGCTGAATTGGTGGTATCCGCAGGCCGGGGCATGAAAGGCCCGGAAAACTGGGGCATCGTGGAAGACCTGGCGAATGTGCTGGGGGCTACCACTGCTTGCTCTCGCCCGGTTGCCGACGTACACTGGCGCCCGCACCACGAACACGTGGGCCAAACCGGGATCGCCATCCGCCCCAACCTCTACATCGCCATCGGCATTTCTGGTGCCATCCAGCACCTAGCTGGGGTCAACAACTCCAAAACCATTGTGGTCATCAACAAAGATCCCGAAGCTCCTTTCTTCAAGGCTGCTGACTACGGCGTGGTAGGCGACCTTTTTGAGGTGGTGCCCAAGTTGACGGAGGCGTTTAAGAAATTTAAAGCAGCGGAGTAAGTGATGAATGATGAATGATGAATTGTCGGACAATTCATCATTCATCACTCATCATTTATCACTCCTTCAAAACGCTCCACACCATCCTCGGCGAACTCCCGCCCATCCTTACCATTTTTACCCACAACAGGGTCATGTGTTCCAGATGCAGGGCCTGACTTAATGCACCTGTATCGAGGGTTTCGAAGCCAAGATCAGTATTGAGCTGGGTAATCTCGGCTTTCGCGTCGGCATCGTTTCCACAAATAAACATGGCGGGTTTTACATTGTACTCTGGGAAACTACTGTTTTCCAGGTTTTCGTAGCCGTAGATCGTATAGGCTTTGACGACATAGGCGTCGGGTGCCAATTCCTGGATGACCTCTGCTCCAGAGCGTTCACTTTTAAGGCCATGCGAAACGCCGGGACCAACGGGGTTGGTGCAATCGACCAGGGTTTTTCCCTTGAACTGCAATCCACTCAATAGTTCCGAGGCCACCTTGAAAGGAGTAGCCAAAAACACTACATCTGCCGCATCGATGGCCACTTGCAATGGCTGAACTGGCCAATGAGGGTTATGCGCCAATGCTTCGCGGACGCTATCCGAGTCACCGTCCGGATGGGCGATGATGATTTGGTGGCCGTGGTGTTGAAGTCGGTTGGCGAGGGCAAAACCTACGTTGCCGATGCCGATGAATGCGAGGGTCATATGCTAAGGCTTTTAAACCGAATGATTAAAACTCATGGCGCAAAAAGAGGCCAAGATTGTCCGTATTGGTCCAGGTATTTCGGCCGTTTTGATTGAAGTCAATCCCCAATCCATACTGCCAATCCTTTACTTTTAACCCTAGTCTAAACCGTTGAATCAGGCTAAAAGTTTTGTTCTCCACCGTGGGAAAAGCATTGACCAATTCCAGCTGAGTGTACAAATGCAAGCGTTCCGAAAGTGGCGGTGTATAACGGGTCAACACAAAAAAGTCAACGTTCGGCTCCGTCTGCAACTCGGCTACCACCCAGCTGAAGAATGTAAAATCTTTGGCCAGTTTGGCATACTGCAGGCCCGCTTTGGGATAAATCCCCCGATTGAGTAACTGCACCACCACTACCGGAGCGAAACCCTTCCAGGCCGGATGGTTGTAAGATAGGGCTTCGGTGAACCCAAACTGGGGCAAGTATGCACTGGAAGTTTGGCGGTAATCGACGCTGGCGCGGTTGCGGTTGAAAAACAAAACCCGGGAGTTGTTGCCATCGTGCTTTTTGAGGTATTTAAAAAACATCAAGTCGATGCTGGTCTTTTCGTGCCCGAGTAAAATTTCCACCGGGATTTGGGCATTGGCATTGCTCCCGATCAGGAACAATACCAATGCCAAACTTAAAGATTTCAGGTATTTCATCTTAATTGATGCTGGTGAGAATGCTCAAAAATTCAGTCGGGTTGACCACAAAAGGCAGGTGTGAAGTAGCCATGGTGAAGGTCTTTTTGATGCTTCCATTGGCCTTCACCATTTGTTGTTGCAGTTCGTAGCCTACGGCGGCGTCCTTGCTGGTGTGGATGTAGTATTTGGGCACCGCGCCAAAGTTTTTGGGCGTCAATACGACCTTTTCACCCAGCGGTTTGGCGGGTTCTGCCTTGTGGTATTTGACCAATGCTTCTTTCATAAAATCCGGGCAATCGGCGCATACCGCGGGTGCAATCAGGTCTTTTTTGATGCTCGCCGCCGAATAATCTGCGTTGAATTCCAGCGCGCCGCCTACTTTGCTTTCTGCATCCTTTTTAGACAAAGTCAACAAATCTTCACCATTGCGGGGCAGGTAGGCGCTGACGTAGACAATCTTGTCAATTTTAGTGGGCAAAATTTCGGCTACCTGTGAAGCCACTATTCCCGCCATGCTATGGGCCACCAAAATCACCTTACCCGTTTGGGCGTTGATGGCATTGCTGACGGTTTTGACATAAGCGGCCAATGAAACCTGGTTGGCAGGAGTCAAGTCAATGCCGTGGGCGGGCAAATTCACCACTACTACATTGGCGCGTTTGGCCAGGTCATTGCGGACAAAACCCCAGGCGCTTTCATCGGCCCAAGCTCCGTGGATCAGGACGTAGGTGGGGTAGCGTTTTTTGTCCTCCTCCAGGGCTTTGAGCACCAACTTGGCCGCAGCTTCGCCGCTGTTTTGTTGCTGGCCAGTGATTAGGTTGCCGTCTTTAACAGCATAGGCAGAAAAGGGAGTGCCACACTCGTATTTGCTGTTGGGCATTTTGCGCGCCAGGTCTTCGATGCGGAAGGGCTGGATTTGTTGGCCTACGTAGTTGTCTGCGTATTGTTCTTCGCTGGAGGCAAAGCCCGTCCAACGTTTGCCTTCCACCAAATACTTGCCGGTGGGCAATTTGGCTTTGAGCAAAATACAAGTACCATGGCAAATGGCCGCCGTGGGTTTACCCGTTTGGTAAAAATTGACAAAAAACTGGTGCAGTTCGGTGTTTTCATAAAAAGTATACATCGGCCCCTGCCCACCACAAACAAAGATGGCCTTGTAATCCTGGGGATTGACCGTAGACAGTTTGAGGGTATTTTTGGTCAAAGCCATTTTAGCTGGGTCTTTTTTAAATCCCAGCGACACGTAGTCAAAAGCTGCATATTGGCTGGGGTCCTCGGGGTCGCTGAATCCGTCAAATTTGATTTCGCCACCTTCGGGAGAGGCGATGTCTACGCTGTATCCGGCTTCGCTGAATACCCAGTAGGGGTGCGCGAGCTCCGCGTACCACACGCCGATGGGCCAGCCGGTTTGTTTGCTCACCGCGGGGTTGGAGGCAATCATCAACACTTTGCCGTTGTTTCCGGCATTGTGTTGAGCAAATGTTGGAATCAGGAATAGTAAGGCATAAACAACAAGGATGATCTTTTTCATTGATTCGGAATTTGTCTAGTGGGTTAAAAAACTCCCCACAAAATTCCGGCTTATACCTACCTTTGTAAAGTGTTTAACCCAAAAGTGCGATACACACTTTTGGGTAAGTATGGACAAATCAAGCGTTACAGCATGCCAGATTTTATCTACAAAGGAAAAGTGTATTACAACCCGGTACAATTGGTGATGGAACAACTGGGTGGTGTATGGAAAATGCCCATCCTCTGGCGCTTGCAGTTCAACACCCTGCGCTATAGTGAACTGCGCCGCGATATTCCCCATATTTCAGATAAAATGTTGACCTCCCAGTTGCGGGAACTGGAGGAAAATGGCTACATCGACCGAAAGGTATACGCGGTGGTGCCACCAAAGACCGAGTACAGTCTGACGGAAAAAGGCAAGGGGAGCATTGAATTGATTACGCTGATCAGGGAGTATGGGTTGGGGTTGATCAAGGAGGTGGAGGGGTGATTATTCTACTTTAATTAGCCGAACCGAGCATTTAAGGCCACTTTCCGCATCGGTGATAAAAGGCCAAATCTGATCTTTCTTTTCTGATTTTGGACCATAAAAATACTTTTGAAAGATTTGGATGCTTCCATCTGCTTCTACTATCTCAGTAGCGGGTTTCACCCAATATCCATTTTCCTCGCCCACTTTATTGCGCTGCCCTTCGGATGAAACAACACCAGGAAATGAGGTGATATTCAAGGCAGCTTTGACTTCTTTGCCTACCGTTACCAAGCCATGTTCTTCCATCAAGCCAGAACCAAAGTGGCGTTCCACCTTGCGCCAATCTTTCCAGGTCGGCAAGCGCCAGCCAGTTAGTTGTTCGTCCAGTTGTTTGGCTTCTTTCCAGGAATAAAGCACTTGTTGGCAGGCAGTATCCAGACACTTACTACCAGGTATAGGAACGTGCACATCTTCGGCTGTCCAGGTAACACCATCGATGGTAACGGTGAGGAATTCGGGGTCGGAGCCCAGGGGCGTTTTTTGTGCTGGATTGGCGCAAAAGAACAGGATGATGGGAAAAAGAATAGAGGAGATCATATTGTGGTGTTTAATTTTTGCTTTTCACTTTTCGCTATTCACTTTTCACTATTCACTTTTCACTTTTCACTTACTCATCCTGCCTTTTGAATCTGCTTCAACCATTTCCTCCGCCCTTCTACTCGGTAAGTCACTTTTACTTGATTGTCAATGAATTTCAGCACCATGTCATTGGCTTCTTGCGGTACCTGGATTTTTACCCGACCATCAGCAGCATCTACGCCGATGCGGTGTTTGGTGGAGTCGACCATGCCCAAAATCCCTTCTACCACACGCAAGATGCCTTTTTCAACTTTGGCAGTTCCACTGGCTTTGCGGTGTTTTTTATTGATTTCTTTGAACAATGCGCGCAATTCTGCGGCAATTTCTTCGGAAGGATTCCCACTAAGGGCATGGCTCAACCACTTTTCAGCTTCGCGCAACTCGCCGCATTCCTTGGCCAGAACGGCGGCACTTTTAAGAATGATGGAGCGTGTGGGTTCGGCGTCCAACAATTCCAGGTAGCCTTGAGCAACCTCTTTTTCCAGTTGGTAAGCTTTTTGGTACAAGTCCAAAGAACGATCAAACTGTCCTTTCTCCTTGGCCATCCAAGCTTCCTGGGCCAGGAGGTTGGCCTGACGGTGGGTGCTGCGCAATTGACGTGCTGTTTGTGTCATTTTTTTACGTAGGAAGCTTTTGGAGTTCCAAACTCGGTTACACAAATGTACGCAGGCAAGCCGGAATTATCCGATCGCTTGGTCTGTTGTTTTTTGATCGCCACTCTTTTTTCTACGGTATTGGTTTTGCTCTCCTTGCGAATACCCGACACTTCCAATCGCGCCAGGTAAAAATTGTATTCGTCCTCTTCATCACAGAGGTAGAAATCAAAACCGTTGTTGCCTATGGTTGGTTCCACAGCGCTGCAATTTTTTACTAAAATAGTGCTGAGCAAGACCGCGATGCACATCGTGCCATAATCGGTGGTGCGACTGGGTTCCTGGTACGATTTATAGATGTTTTCCGATATTTCTAACGACCAGTTTACCCGGATGTTGTTTTTATCGCCCTGGTCGTTGATGGTAACGGGGAGGTTTACGCCGGACTGATGGTTTTGATCGGCCATACAGACAATGGCGGCTTCGAGCATGGCAGTGGCGTAGCCGGGGGCGAGGACGTTGAGGGTAGTGACGTGTTCGAGATGGAGCTGGTGATTCACGGGATTTTAATTGCAATCAAAATTAGCTAAAAACGCCAAATAATTCCTAATAAACACCATAAGCTTCGACAACTATCAGCTGTACTAGTCACACCGTCAAACAAAATGCCCAGCAGGATCTCCCCTTGCCAGGCATTTTAAAAGTGTCGCTTACATGATGGAAAACAAAAAAAATAAAAAAGACTAAAGCGTCGCAATAACGCTAGTCAACATTATCGTCTAAAAAAGCATTGCGTTCGGAGATGTCGAG
>JAIXOO010000293.1 GCA_027486765.1 Saprospiraceae bacterium | reverse complement strand
TTGCACGATGAAACGGGGGAATTGCTGCGCAAGGAAGGTGCCGAATTTGGTGCCACTACTGGCCGGCCTCGTCGTTGTGGCTGGATCGACCTGCCCCAACTCAAGTACACCATCATGCTCAATGGGGTTACCCAACTGAACGTGACCAAACTGGATGTACTCAATATTTTTGATACCATTTATGCCGCTACGCATTACAAAATCAATGGCCAATTGACGGATCAGTTGCCCTTCGATCTTTGTGATGAAGAGGTTGAGCCTGTTTATGAAGCCTTCAGTGGTTGGCAACAATCGCTTCCTGCTGGCATTGAATATTCGGCATTGCCCGATACTGCCCGTACTTACCTGGAAGCGCTGGAGCGCTATTTGGGTGTGCCGATTACCATCATTTCGGTGGGACCGGAGCGGGCGAGTCTGATTTTGAAGTAAGTTGAGAAGGTTGAGGCTGCCGCGAGCGATTTAGACTTCCCCTTGTTTAGTCGCTACGGCAGACTCAACCCATTTAATTTTTTTTGTTAAAAAAACGTTTTTGCGTTGTTTTTTTTTTTGAAATGATATTTATTCTCCATAATATTGTGTTTACGCAAAATGATGAAATAAGTCGTAACCATATTCCCTCATATAAACTCCATATTTAATCATGAACACTGAAGTATTGCTTGGTTTCAAGCTCATCACACTTTGCCAACTTGCCGACGAGATTGGCGTTCATCGTTCAACTATTTATCGAAAATTAAAAAAACGAGGTATTCAGCCTCCAGGAGAACTGCTTGGACCTAAATGGGTCGATACAATTCTTAAGGTTTTGAATGGAGAGGATGTTGATAAAAATAATTTACCAATTTTATCTATTGAGTAGTCTCATCTTTTTCTAACTTCCTATTGCACAGCTTCTTAAAAAAGACGCAACAACATGCGACACTTTTCGACATTAGTGTGTTCCGCTTTTATTTATTTTTGGACGACATTAACTCAATGTATCACAAGGGGCGCATAAGGTACATTGATGAGGTGAGTAAAAAGCGCTTACTGCGGATGAAATGGATGCAGCAAGCGCCTAATCGTAAATTAAAAAAGTAAAATTCGATGAAAAACTTGACTTTGGCAAGCTTACTTGCCATCTTTTTTGGTATTGTAGGCTGTGAAAAAAACCTACCTGACCCTTCATCTCAACCCGCTGAGCATCATTTTTTCAAGGTTAAAGATGGTCGACTGGTTTTTAAAGACATAAAGGCCATGCAACAATTTGCAATTAAAGTCATAAACAATGATGCCCTACCGGCTCATGCACTTGATCAGGCACCAAATTTTGTGTCTTTAAAAGAAATTTACAATGGTATTGATTTCGACTATTACCGAGAAAGACCTGTGGACGAAATTTTGAACAAATATCCAGATGTGGTTACTTTGGTACGAGAGGGTAAAGAAGCCTATGTGATGCGTAATGTAACAGAAGATATCGAAGCGCAATTGATCAATGAACAAGGAATTGTACAGGTTGCTGATTCTATAATAAAGGTCACTAGAGATGTAATCTATATTTTTCCAGATCGATATTTAGGTCAAATTGCCAATGTTGAACACATTCCAGGATGTAGGAAGATCGTGTCTAAAACTGTTCAGCAATCCTTTGAGTCATCGCTAAGAGGAATACAAGAAAATTGTGAAGACTACTACAACGACAACAAACAGAAACTGAAAGGCAGAGCAGGATCCAGAGAAGGTCTGTTTACAGGTAACATTGACTTCTTTACCGAGTCTACACATTATAAAAGAGGTGCTTTTGGTATATGGTTTGGGCAAGATACGGATGATTTGTCCTGCGGCGCTTCAGGCTCAGTAACCGTAAGAATCATCAATAACCTTACTGGTGTTAGCACTACTGCCACTCTTCCCATTAATCTTCCTACAAAGACTCTCGATGATCGAAGCAACGTGCTTTCTTCAACCGAGGTTTTGGCTCAAGATGCTGAAACTGGGAATACTGGTTCTCATTCTAGTATAATAGGGTTTTCCATGGATTCTTATCACAGTTGTGAGAGAGAAGATAAGCAGGGGTACGTAAGCTGTTACATTTACGTTTCAGCTCCCTAATTTTGTCAACACTTGATAGGGTGTATCAAAGGGTTTATTTCATGGAATTCCACCAAGGTATGAGCTATTTTGATACACCCTGTGTTGATGATCATTCAAAAGTAAAACCTATACATGCAAACATCCGTTAAGTTGTTTATTACGATTGGTCTGATAAGTGTGGTATGGATTGTTAATGCACAATCGCCAATCCGTTTAAGAGGCATTATACGTGACGCGAAAAGCAATGAGCCGCTAATTGGTGCCAACATTGTCACTCAAAATCAAAGCACTGGATCCATTACCAACACCGACGGATATTTTATCCTCGTTCTCAATGCCCCGCCCAAGTTTATATGTGCTTCTTATATAGGATATAAATCAGACACACTTCACTATACCAATACAAAGGATACTTTTTTTAATGTTTTTTTGGAACCCAGTTTGTTGCTCTCGGAGGTTACCATCCAAGGAAATCAACAATCAAGAGCAGGAGCTAATTTAGGTGTTACCAGCCTCTCTAGCAAACAAATAGAACAAGTACCCGCATTATTGGGTGAAACCGATGCTATGCGTGTTCTAGCTTTGACCCCCGGGGTACAGGGTGGAGCCGAAGGCAATACAGGTTTGCATGTACGTGGAGGCTCTCCTGATCAAAATCTATTGTTGCTGGATGGAACTGTAGTATACAATGCAGCTCATTTATTTGGTTTTCTCTCTGTGTTTAACCCAGATGCTATCAAAAATGTAAAGCTGATCAGGGAAGGCTTTCCTGCACAATACGGAGGAAGATTATCTTCGATTGTTGAAGTTTCCATGAAAGAAGGTAACAAAAAGGAGCATCATAAGAAATTGTCTATTGGGCTCATCAGCTCTCGGCTCTTTATGGAAGGGCCAGTGAGTAAGCAAGGAAAAACTTCCTACATGCTTGCAGGCAGGGCTTCATATTTAAGTCTAATCTCTCTGCCCGCTTACATTCAATATCGCAATGGTTCCAGAAAAGATTTTCAAAGCCTTTGGATGAATGATGCCAATCTAAAACTAACGCATGAATTTTCCACCAAAACCAAGCTTGCTTTGAGTGTATTCAATGCTCAAGATCATTGGGGTAGCTATTTTGACACCAATAGTGAAAAATCAGAATTTAGTCTTAAATGGGGTAATCGCACTGCAGCATTACGCCTAACCCATCAAAGTGGTCGCGATAAATTCATACAAAGTGTATTGAGTTATAACAACTATAGTTATCACATCAACAACAAGAGCCTTGACGGAAAAAATCAAACAATCTCCAACATTATCAACCAAGCCAAAATTCAAGATATTGCATGGAACAATACAATACAATGGAACCAAGGGAGTGCAGCTTACCTTTATACTGGTTTTGAGCTACGTCATCAAACGGTTAACCCTAATTTTAGTACTTCAACTGGCGAGAACCCAATTCAAATATTACCTAAGGAGACACAGTTTGTTAATACAGCAGCTGTTTTTTTAGGCCAAAAAATAGAAAGCGAGAACGGTTTTTTTGTGGATGCTGGGTTTCGATATAGCTTGTATTTGTTACATGAGAAAACACAGAACTTTTTCGAACCTCGTTTAAAGATGGGAAAAGAATGGGATGCAGGAAATCAGGCCATTCAAATCTCTGTAAGCAAAATGAGCCAGGCATTACATTTGTTAGCAACCTCAGGTACGGGATTGCCCAATGACGTTTGGGTTGCTGCCAATAATCGATTTCCTGCTGAATCTAGCCTGCAATACAGTTTGGGATATACCTGGCAAAATGCTAACCAATCAATTAAGTGGAGCGCAGAAACGTATTACAAATCGATCAAAAACCTCATCGACTACCGTCCTGGTCTAAACTTGTACGAGATTCCGAACCAAGATTGGGAAAATTTAGTTGATGGATCAGGTTTGGGGCGATCCTATGGATTAGAGTTATCCCTGTACAAACAGACCGAACGCTTCAGCGGCTGGATTGCATATACCCTTTCCAAAACAGAAAGAAAAATAAGCACAGTTAATTCAAATGCCTGGTACCCTTATAGGTATGATCGCAGGCATGACCTTGCCATTACAGGAAGTTATCAACTCAATGAAAAATGGAAATTAGGAGCGAATTTTGAATTCCAAACCGGAGCAGCCGTTACTTTGCCTGTAGCAGCACATTTGGATATTGATGATTACCCCATTTTTGTTTTTGAGGGGCGAAACAATGCTCGAATGCCCAGTTATCACCGTTTGGATGTGTCCTTCACTAAGGAAAAAATTACACAAAAAAATCGTAAAGTGTTATGGTCATATGGAGTTTACAATGTGTATGGTCGACTCAATCCGTATTACCTTGATTATCGACTGGGTTATATTCGACCGCCTGATTCGAACTTTTATAATCAATTGTCACCAATAGGCTTTTACTCTAATTTTTGGCAACGTAGTATCTTACGTTTTGTTCCATTCATTAGCTATCAAATCAATTATTGAACATGAGTAAGCGCTCTAATTTACTTCTTTGGGGGGGGATTTTCCTAATATTGGGCTGTGATAAAGACATCCAGTATACATTCCTGAATTTTAAAGCACAGCTGGTTGTAAATGCTTCTATTAGCATAGAGGATGGCCTTATAGTTAGACTTTCACGTTCAGTACCTCCAGGTGGCGACGAAGTTTATTTCAAGGATTTACAAGTTAAAGACGCCTTGGTACAAGTTATTGCAGAGGACGGCAAGACATTTACTTTGATCCATTCTGAAAAAGGAACCTATCTGCCAGATTCCACATTTAAGCCAGCTAATCGCACCAAATATGTGCTAAAAGTATCCCACCGTACGTATGGAAACATAGAATCCGACTCTGTGATAATTCCTCAATCAAATATAAGTGATGCCGTAATCGCAACCATTACAGATAAGTTATCCATTAATGACGAGCAGTTAATTCAGTACAAAATCAATTTGCAAGACCCAGAAAACACTCAAAACTACTATCGATTTGTGTTTAAGAATATTTACGCAACAGTCAATCGCAAAACTACAGCAAGCAACAGCTTTCTGAGAAACCCTTCCAGTACCAGTGCATGTAGCTATTTCTCTTATTTTGCTTCAAAATTCATAGGCGATGAGTGTTTTAATGGTAAACCTGTAACTTTAATTTTTGATACAGAAATTGAAAAACTTTTCATTGCACCCGGTGCTAATTATATATTACCTTCAGATATGAGTGTTGAAATTATTTATCTTTCCAAAGAAGCCTTTGAATACTATCGGTCACGTAAGGTGCCGGAAGATTTCGAGCACACTTTTTCGGATCCTCTCCCCTTGACCTCGAATGTAAAAGGAGGCTTGGGAATGTTCATTGCATATACTAGCCAGCAATTCGTTTTTAAAGTCCCTAAATAATATCCCTCCTCAACTCCTCAATTTTTTCCACACTGACATATTACCCACCCCCCAATTGACGTTTTTCAACATCCGTAACAAACATTTCCGTATTTTGTAACCCAAAATGAATTAGCAGCAATGGATTTGCAACAAGCCCGAATTCTCGTTCGTAAGATCAATTCACTCTTCAAGAGTATGGAAATGGATGGATCGCCTCAACCTACACCGATTGAGCGCGACCTGATGTTGAGTTACCTGCGTCAGTTGTACCAAAGCTTTTTGGACGATGTCGTAGACGCTGGTAAAATCACCGTAAGTGCCCCGCTGGTAGAAATTCCGGTCAGCAAGCCGGAGCCCAAACCAGAACCCAAACCGGAGCCAGTCAAACCAGTCTACGAAGCGCCCAAAGCCTACGTACCACCCGTGGTTCATGTAGAGCCTCCCGTAGTAGAAACAGCTCCAGTCGTAGAAATACGCGAAGAGCCCAAAGTATACATTCCACCAGTAGAACCGCCCAAACCCCCAGTGGTAGAGGTAAAACCGGAACCTATTCCTGTAACGCCGCCACCACCGCCACCACCTGTAACGCCGCCCCCTTCAACGGGCAGTAGCAATAGCCGCATAGAAGCACTCTTCTCTTTCAAAAAGGCCACCGAGTTGTCCGAAAAATTGAGCGAGATGCCCATTCCAGACCTGACCAAGGGCATGTCCATCAACGACCGACTCTTGTACATGAATGAGTTGTTTGGCCGGGATATGAGCAAATTGGATGAAGTCCTGCGGGCACTGAATAATTTCCCGAGCCTGGACAGCGCCAAAAGTTACCTCATGGGGGTTGCCGCACAGTTCAACTGGGGTGACGACGATCGCAGCGAGATTGCGCAGTCGTTCATCAAGTTGGTGCGGCGGCGTTTCGTGTAGGGGTAGCCCTCGCGGCTACCCATATACAAAAAATAGCCCTCGCGGTTACCCTATACAACAAAAATAGCCTACGCGGCTACCCCAATATAAAAGGGGTAACCGCGAGGGTTACCCCTACAGTCACCCCAAAAACCCGAACAATATGAAAAAGATTGCCGTATTCACCTCTGGTGGAGACTCTCCGGGCATGAATGCCTGTATCCGCGCAGTGGTGCGCACCGCCTTACACGAAGGCCTGGGTGCCGCTGG
>JAIXOO010000457.1 GCA_027486765.1 Saprospiraceae bacterium | reverse complement strand
TTGGGGTTATTTTTTGAAACAACCATTCGGCCACCCCAACCGCCGTATTCTGGATGGTCCAGGTTCATCAAGCCCACATCAATCAGCTGAAAATAGGACGGGGAATCACCCTCGGAAATAAAGTCGTATTGGGTCATTTGCTGTTTGGCCATTTCTTCTTTGGTGCCTTGAATGTGATCAAAGTCTGCTTCAATCCGTTTGCCGTCACCCCAGGAATAATAATTGGCGGTAAGTGGGCCGTGATTGTGGATGATGTTTTTGTACATGAAGTCACCACGCAGGTAAGGCTGCAATTCATTAGGAACCACCCGAGGCCAAGGGTAAGCCAGGCACCAGAATTGCTTGAAATTGTTGTACATGCGGATATCTGGCCAATTGGGCTTGATGTATTTTTGGTAGGTCGCATCCTGATCGAGGATATTGTACAAAATGGCTTTTTGCGAAACCTTTTGATAAATCTCTGGCCAGTTCGCTTTGCCTTTGTTTTCTTCTTCGATGGATTTGAGCGCACGGGCTACTGTATTGGCACCACCCCAGATTTGTAAGTAAATCGGTTGGGGGTTGTTGTCGAGCAAGAGGTTTTTGATCCAATTCGAGCCTTCGGTGGGTTCAGCCATATCCCCTTCAAAATTGATGTTGCCTACTTTCACCAATTTCCTCAATTCTGTGGCAGAAGGATACCCTGCTGCGTGTTTGGACAAATTGGGCTGCACTTTTTCATAATCATCCAGAAATTTTTGGATCCAGTCGGTGCCCACCCAGCGAAGTTCCGTTCTTTCTCCGTAGAGTTTGGCGGTCATTTCCAATTCCGAGGTAAACTTGGTGCCTTTGCCATCCCCTTTGTAATGCCATTGGGAGCTACTGTACACCAAACCCTCCAGTTTGAATTCATTGGCATACAACAAGAGTCGGATGAATGAATCCATATCGTCGACTTCACCGTCGGTGGTGACCACGGTGCGAACCTTGCTTGTGCTTGGTTTGGATTGTGCTAATGCGCTCTGATTTTCAAACGTTAAAATCAAAAAAATCAAAAGCCCTAGAAATGTGTTTGCTTTCATTTTCGCCTGATGTAGTTAAATATGCCTCGACAAAACTATACAAAAGCAATCAATTTTCGCCATGGCCCGCAATGGGGTACAGGTCGAGCAAAAAGAAAAAAATGGCGATGTACATCCTTGCAGCAATGGAATGTCCTGGTTCTTGAATGTTCGATTTGATAGGTTATAAAAAAGGGTCGCCAATAAACAGCGACCCTCCTGAAACAAAACGATGAAACAACATTTAAACATTTATCAGTTAAAAGGTTACAATAAATATCAAGATCATCAAAAGGAAAGTAATGGTCAACACCACTTCCGGGTTTATTTTTTGCAACGCGACGCTGGGAGTCTTTTTCATAACGGTTTGATTGAGAGCATGTCTAAAATTAACAATAGAGTTCATGGTACGTACGTGCTTATCAAAGCCCGGCGAGTGCTCACGTGGGCTTTAAGGCTAGCCAGCGCACTGGTAAATGATGCACTATTGGTCAGATGGGTATAGCTGGCCTGCTCACCATTGGCACCAATCACATAGGGGGAAATGAGGTTATGGTATTTGTCAAAAAGAGCATTCATGGCACTTTCAGTGAACACATTGTCCTTGAATGACTTCAAGTAACTTTTGTATTTTTCCATGTAGGTGGCATCATCAGCCACGTATCGCAACAAGGGCCAGGAACTACCTACTTCGTTCATACTCAAAGACAAGGCATTTTGTCCGCCGCCGCCCATTCCGGGGCCGCCGCCTGTGCTGGTACTCCCGGAGATACCTGGGCTGCCCGTCAAAGCTTCATTGTGATCCCAGGGAATCCAGGTGAGTTTTTTGCCAGTGTGGTTGTACAAGTAATAGTTGTGGGCCATGGAGCCATAAACATCCCAATTGACGATGGCATTGTTCACGGCTAGGTACTTGAGGTAGTGGTCTACGTTAAAGGTCTGCTCGAGGTTGCTCCGCCACTGCGCAGGGTTGCTGGTTCTCAAACTACTGTTCAACGCAGTGATGAAGGCCTGCACATCCGAATAATCCGGTGTTTCTTCATTGTTTTTTTTCTCAAATTCAGATTGTACAAAGCTCGCCAATTTAGACTCTGGCTTGTAAACATTGCCTTTCTCTTCCCCAAACTGGCTTTTGACCATATTGTCTTCAGGTATTTCTATTCCAGCATAAACTCCGCAATATTTCAGGCCAGCCCCAAAATCAATGTACACCCGGTAAAAAGCCGTTTGTGCAGCGGGTACTCCGGCAAGCCGAAATATATCTGCTGCTACTTTTTCCCGAATCAAGGACTGGTCTTTGATCCCAGGTGAAAAGGTTAGCTCCTCAAAACCATAAAAATGCTGGTTTTTAATGCCAGGGTAAGTGTCTTCAAATTTGTCAAAATTGAGCCTAAAGGGAAGTTTATAAATACCCTGCCCCCAGGCTTGACTCAAACTGGAATTGCCTTTGAGGCGAAAACCGACATTCTTCCAGGTTTTGTTGTTGAATTTGAGGGTCACATCCACGTATTCTGATTCAGAGTTTGGAAAACCACCGCCTGCGCCAGCTTTGGCCCCAAAATCATAGCCATAAAGGGCTTTCATGTTGGTGCGAATGGCGTTCCATTTATCCGTACCGATGCTTATCTCGATCTGATTGACGGAGGACTGTGGGAATGCCGTTGTGTAATCAGGAGTGACGTTCCCGTGGCTCAAGTCGGTCCAATCGGCATTGTAGCTTTGAGGGTCTACGGTAGTGACATCATCGGGATCTGGGTCGTCAACTACCGCATCTTTTGAACAAGAGTACAGACTGAGGATTCCCAAAAAAAGTGTGCTTGCAATGACTGAATACTTCATAGGTTACGAGCTTGTGGTGGTATTTAAGGATGATTTTAATGATAAGCCGGGTTGTGGGGTATTGTACTCAGTTGGGTTTAAAAAATTGGAAAAGCAAAAGACTTGTGCTTTTTTCATTTCCCTACCTGTGATTTTTTTTTGCCTGTTGCGAATAATCTATCAAAGCATTTCACACAAATCATTCGCAGTATGTACACACCCAAGTTTTTTCTAAGCATCTTTATCCTGCTACTGGATGTGTTGAGCAATGTGCAACCACAGAACCTGCTCAATTTTTACAAAAATTATCCAGCGCTCATCCAGGATGAAGTACAGCAATTGATTCGGGTCATCTATTGTCAGCTGTTGTGTAAAGTGATCGTGTTATGTCTGGAGTAGGAAACAGTGCGGCTTTTCAGGAACTCATCGAACAACATCGGGGCATTTTGTACAAGGTGGCCCGAGCTTATTGCCCGCTGGAGGAAGAACGACAAGACCTAATCCAGGAAATGATGATCCAGATTTGGCAGGCTTTGCCGCGTTACAATGCGCAGTACAAAAGTTCGACCTGGATTTATCGGATTGCCCTGAATGTGGCCATTTCTTACTACCGCAAAACAACAACACAGCAACGCCGACAACAAGTACTCGATGCAAAAGCACTACAGGGAGCAGAGGCAGATTCCAGCGAAAAAGAACAACAATTTCGACTCCTCGAGCAATTCATCAGCGAATTAAAAGAGCTGGATCGAGCGCTCATGGTGCTCTACCTTGAAGATCGCAACCATGCGGAAATTGCGGAAATTTTGGGTATTTCCATCAGCAATGTAGCCACCAAAGTTGGCCGCATTAAAGACAAACTCAAACAACGTTTTTCACAACATCAAAATCAATCCAATGGAAGATAAAGATTTGAAGGCCCTTTGGCAACGCTTTGAAGAAAAACTGGACGAAAGCCTGGTGCTTCAGCGCAAAAACGCTGAAGCCATCAGCCAAATCAAAATAAAATCGGCTCTGGCTTCGATGCGCCCTGGCAAAATTTTCACCATTGTGGTAGGGATACTTTGGGTGGTATTGGTGGATTCATTGATCATTGGTTTGTGGCCATACGCTACCTGGTTCTTTTTGATTTCGGCCTTGATTCAGGTAATTTTGACCAAGTTGGCCATTGGCATTTACCTCTACCAATTGATCTTGATTGGGCAAATGGACATTGGCAATACGGTTTTGGAAACCCAGGAAAAGATTGCTGCCCTAAAAGCTTCCACCTTGTGGTGTGCTCGCTTGATGTTTTTACAATTTCCCGTTTGGACTACCTTTTTTGTGCACCCCAACATGCTTCAACCTGGCCCCGGTTTGTTTATTCAAATCGTGATCACAGCCAGTTTCTGCTTTGTAGCCTTTTGGCTCTTTTTCAACATCAAGTACGAAAATCGCGACAAAAAATGGTTTCGCCTCATTTTTGAAGGCAGAGAATGGACGCCCGTACTGAAGGCAATGGAATTATTGGCTGAGATTCGCGGGTTTCGAAGTGAGGATATTGAAGAGGAATATGTTTGAGGGCGTAATTAAGAGGGGCAGCTTCGCCTCTCTTAATTATTTTATCAAAAATAATTAAGCAAATTTATTTTATAAATTATTATTTTTCAACCACTTGAGTTAATTATAAATTTTCATCTCAAAAAAAATCCATCTATATCCAATCCAATCTCCCACCCACCTCGTAATTACTCTCGAACCTTTGAAACAACAACCAACACCACCATGAAACCATCATCACTTTCGACCTCTTTTGTTTTTGTATTTAAACGAACAGCTTGCAATAGAGCCATTGAAGGCAGTTAAAACTGTAGCAGCCTCCGGCTTTTCATTTTTCATTTTTCATTTTTCACTTCATTACCTCCCATCCTTCGATTTAGCATTCAAACCAGGGCACATGCACGACATGTTGCTCCTAGCCAATGCTTTGTCCAGGAAAATCGCAACTGAGTTTTTTCATTTAATCATAACCTATTATGCGACGTTATTCCATTTTATCACTTTTATTCGTTTTGGCGTCGTGGTTCGCACAGGCTTCCAGCCACCGCGAAGCACCACTGATCGCCAACGACCCGCTGGCGGATAACACGGATGTGTACGCTTTCCGTAGCCCGGACAAGCCCAACACCATTACCATTATCGCCAACTACATTCCGGCGGAATTACCTCACGGTGGGCCAAACTACAACACCTTTGGTGAGAACATCCGCTACGAGATCCACATCGACAACGACGCCTCAAAACCCGGCGACGAACTCGTGTACCGCTTTACCTTCAAACGTGTGAATGAAGACCCCACCACCTTCTTCAACATTCGTTTGGGTAAACAAAACCTCAAAACCACCTATACGCTGGAACGCAGCATCGATGGTGGCAAAAGTTTCCAGGTTGTGTTGAGTGAGGGCTATGTGCCACCCGCCAACATCGGCCCTCGTTCAATTGGTGGCGCTGCGGGCTTGAACACTACTTACGCTGCACTGATGCAGAAAGCAGTAATGACTACTAGCTCTGGTGAAACCATCTTCTGTGGTCCCGTTGACGATCCTTTCTTTGTGGATTTGGGTGGGGTATTTGACCTCGGCAACTTGCCACGTCAAGGCGGCCAAAAAATCCGCGACGGCGTCGGCATGACCAATGTACACAGCATTGCGATACAGATTCCAATTGCTACGCTACTCAAGGCAGGTGCTCCTGCCGAGCCTCGCAACATTCTGGACGCAGACTATGTGATCGGTGTTTGGGCTTCTGCAAGTCGCCGCACCATGCGCACACTGAAGGTAGACGGCTCGGCCCCTACCGAAGAAGGCGAGTGGATTCAGGTATCTCGCCTGGGTATGCCACTGACCAACGAAGCCGTAATTCCAATCGGCATGAAAGACTACTGGAACTCTTTGACTCCTTACGAAGAATTGGCTGATGTGACCCTGGATGAGTTCTTCTACAATCCAGAATTGGCCCTGTACATGGACGATTCCCGTTTTGGTGGTGCAGTTCCTGCCTTCAAAAAACTGCGTATCCAACGCAAATCACTGGGTGCATTTGACTTCGGTTATGGCCGCGACGGTCTTTATGGCTTGAAAGGTAATGCAGCACTGGCCGGTACCGCGCTGGACGATGCAGTGTTTGGCACCTTGTTGTTGCCTGGTCCTGGCAAAGCGCGTTCAGTTGACCTTTGGCCAATTTTCCACACGGGTGCTCCAAACATGCCACCTTACCAATTGGCTACAGGCAAAAACGGCAACCCATTGGCGGTAGGCAAACCTTTCATCCACAACTTCCTGCCCAACGGTGGCGATATGTTGCGCTTGAACATGGCCGTGCCGGTCACCAGCCGCAACAGTGCAGATTTCAGCCCACTTGGTTTGGTTCAAGCCGCAGTATTGGGTCTGACCGATCCTACCTACGCTGGCAATGCCAACCTACAGTTCATTCCCAACATGGATGGCTTCCCCAATGGTCGCCGCCTGGAGGATGATGTAACCCGGATCGAGTTGCAAGCTGTATCTGGAGTCGTATTGGCAGCAGTGGGTCTGTGGTACGATGATTTCAAGACCGGAGGTAGCCCAGTAACCAACCAATTGCTGAACGTCCTGACTTACACCACGGGTGTAGAGCAAAACGACAAAGCCTTCCAGGCGACCTTCCCTTACGTGGCGGCTCCTTGGGCAGGTACTGATACCAACTAGAAAGGGTGTGAGTGTGGGTGTGAGTGTGGGTGTGACAGCCTTCCATTCCCGCAAGAAACCCCGCCAACCCACAAGAAAGGGTGTGGGTGTGATCGTGTGAGTGTGGGTGTGTTGGACTTTCATTCCCGCACAATCCTCGCCAAGCCACGGATTTATCCGTGGGAGGCCACAAAACAGTCCCAACCCACGAATTTATTCGTGGGAAATCATGGAGGCCACGAGAATCGTGGAAAACATGATCATCCTGGCAGCCAAAAATATCATCATCAAGCTACACCAATGTAGCACAAAGCACAACCATGAAAAACTTTTTTAAATCCATACTCTGTTTAACCCTGCTGGCCTTCAGCGCATCGCTGTTTGCCTCCAGTCACCGGGAAGCGCCGCTAATTGCGGACGATCCCTTGGCGGACAATACCGATTTGTACGCCTTCCGTAGCCCGGACCAACCGGGGATGATCACCATCATCGCCAACTTCATTCCCTTCCAATTGCCACAAGGTGGCCCCAACTATTACAACTTTGGTGAAAACATCCGCTACGAAATCCACATCGACAACGATGCCTCTAAGCCAGGCGATGAAATCACCTTCCGCTTTACGTTCAAACTGGTGAATGAAGATCCTACTACTTTCTTCAACATCCGCTTGGGCAAACAAAACCTGAAAGCTACTTATACCCTCGAACGCAGCATCGATGGGGGCAAAAGCTTCCAGATGGTGATCAGAAATGGCGTAGTACCCCCAACCAATGTGGGTACCCGTTCGATTACCAGCGGAGTAGGCTTGGATACCCGTTATGCCGACTTGGTAAAAAATTCCATCACCACTTCTTCTACGGGTGAAAAGGTATTCTGCGGCCCTGCCGACGATCCTTTCTTTGTAGACTTGGGCGGAATTTTTGACCTGGGTGACTCCCCACGTCAAGGTAGCAAAGCTCGTGATGGTGTCAAGTGTTTGAATGTAAGCACGATTGCCATTCAGGTGCCTATACGCACTTTGTTGAAAAAAGGAGCATTTTATTTGCCAAAAACCATTTTGGACCCAGATTACGTGATTGGGGTATGGGCTTCTTCTAGCCGCCGTGCCATCCGCACTTTGTCCAAAGGTAAAGAAACCCACTCTGGCGATTGGGTTCAGGTATCTCGCCTGGGTATGCCATTGACCAACGAAGCGGTGATTCCAATTGGCTACAAAGACTATTGGAATGCCCTCAGTCCTTATGCTGAAATCAGCGATACCATTTTGGACAACTTCTTTTACAATCCAGAACTGGCCTTGTACATGGACGATTCTCAGTTCGGTACTGCCGTGCCAGCTTTCAAGCAGTTGCGCATTCAACGGAAGTCTTTGGGTTCATTCGACTTCGGTTATGGCAAAGATGGTTTGTATCCACTTAAAGGGAATCCTGCGCTGAATGGAACGGCGCTTGATGATAAGGTGTTTGGTACATTGTTGCTGCCTGGCCCAGGGAAGGCTCGCTCGGTAGATCTTTGGCCGATCTTCCACACGGGTGCCCCGAACCTTGCCCCTTACCAATTGGCAACGGGCAAAGGTGGAAATCCCCTGGCGCCAGGTAAGCCTTTCATCCACAACTTCCTCCCCAACGGTGGCGACATGTTGCGTTTGAACATGGCCGTACCTGCTACTCGCCGCAGCGATCCTAACTTCAGTTCATTGGGCTTGGTTCAAGCAGCGGTGATGGGTTTGACGCATCCAAAATACAAAGGCAACCGCAGCCTGGAGTTCATCCCGAATATGGATGGTTTCCCAAATGGTCGCCGCTTGGAGGATGACGTTACCCGGATTGAGCTACAAGCAGTAGCGGGTGTCGTTTTGGCTGCCGTTGGGTTGTGGTATGACGATTTCGATGGCAAAAATCCAGTTAGTCAGGATTTGATCGATGTATTGTCTTATTCCACTGGGGTAGAGAAAAACGATGCAAAATTTGGAATGAGCTTCCCTTACGTCGCATTACCCTGGGCTGGCGACGGCAAATGTGGTGGTGTAGAAGTAAGCAGCCCATCTACGGCAGCTATTGCCAATGCCGCAGCGGAAAGCAGCTTGTTGAAAGCACCAAAAGTTGTTGCAGCGGTTTATCCAAACCCAGTACGGGATGAGGTCAACTTCAATGTACGGTCGCAAGGTGAAAACCAAATTCAAATTGACCTGTACGACTTGAATGGCCGCAAACTCAACAGCATCATCTCCACCACGGTATACGAAGGAGAAAACGCCATTCAGGCGAAACTTCCAGTAGGCCTGGCCAAAGGCAACTACTTCGCACGGATCATTGACAAAAATGGTGCCGTATTGCAGAATGTGAAAATTGTAAAAGTCAACTAAAAAGAAAGTTCCAAGGTTCCGGGGTTCCAAAGTTCCAGGGTTGTCGAAACCCAGGAACTTTGGAACCCTTGAACCTTGGAACCTACAAAAAAAAAGCCATGCACCGCATTTCCATCCTTATCCTTCTCCTCGCTTTCACTTTTGCTTGTGCCAAGAAGCAAACTGAGTCAGCTACCACCATGACGGTCAAAGACATTCCATTACTGCTTGACCGCAACGAAGCCATCCAAAACGGCCAGGAATGGTCGGACGTCCAAAGTTACTACGGTACTTCCCGCCAGGCACTCCTGGACAATCCCAAAGACTACGAAGCAGCCCTCAAACTGGTGTACGTGTTTGTCAACGAAGCCCGCATCACCGGAGAACACGGACATTATTACCCAGCTGCGCTCAAAATGAGTGATTACATTTTGCAAAAACCAGAACTGGAAAAAGACCTCCAATTTCGTGCGATGGCCGCCAAAGCAGGCGTTCAATTGTCCCTGCACGACTTTAAAAATGCCCTCAAAACCGGCACTGAAGCCATGAACATCAACCCGTACAATGCCCAGAATTATGGAGTATTGGTAGACGCCAACGTGGAATTGGGCAATTATGATGAGGCTGTTAAGATGGCGGATAAAATGGTTTCGATTCGCCCTGACTTGCGTTCTTACGCTCGGGTATCCTACCTCCGCGAAATCCACGGAGATGTGGATGGTGCCATTGAGGCCATGAAAATGGCGGTAGACGCAGGTTTTCCTGGTCAGGAACAAACCTGCTGGGCCAGACTTACCCTCGGCAATTTGTACAAACAATACGGTCAGCTCGATGCGGCTGAAGGTGAATACAATACCATTTTAAAGGAACGCTCTAACTACCCATTTGCGGTTGCCGCCCTGGCTGAAATTGCGGTTGAACGCAAAAAATATGCTGAGGCCGAAAAGCTCTTTAAAAATGCTGCCAACATCATTCCTGAAGTAGGGTTTTATGAAGACCTTGCCCGCTTGTACAAAACGCAAGGCAAAGATGAGGCTTGTAAAAAAACCCTGGATGAAATCTGGCCCATGCTCGCCGACGACGAAGCGCACGGCCACAACATGAACCTGGAATACGCCAGCATCTACGCCGACCTCGTTGGCGATTTGAATAAAGCGCTGAAATACGCGCTAAAAGAATACGAAATCCGCCCAGAAAACATTGATGTTAACCGCAAATTGGCCCTGATTTATCAGGATATGGGCAATAGCTCCAAAGCATTGGAACACATGACCAAAGCGGCCAAAACCAATTCCAAACACCCGGAATTGAAGCAACTGGCCATAAAAGGATAAAGTATATTTTTTGAATGGTAAAAAGCAGTTGAGTGGTTTTCGCTCAACTGCTTTTTTTATTGTCCGCACAAAGGTTTACATTTGGGCATTGGGGCCGTAAAAAAATGTACACTTATTTTTGCCCCGCTACTATGCATGTAATACCCAGCAAATGGAATTGAACGATCTTGATTTTTTATTGGAAGCTGTAAAAGCTTCACCCGACAACCTGCCACTGCGCAAACTACTGGCTTCAGCGTTATTAAAAAACCGGCGTTTTGAAGAAGCGGAAGTAGAGTACAAAGCTGCCCTGCGCCTGGCAGCGGAAGATTTGAACTTACAAATGGGCCTGGCCACTGCTTTTTTGGAGCAAGGCAAAACTGCCATGGCCATGGTCATCATGGAAGACATTTTATCACATGATATGCCGCCACCACAGGCCTGGATCATCCAAGCTCGGTTGTTGTTGACGGCTGGGCAGGTCCAGCAAGCCCAAGAGGCCTACGACAATGCCATCACCCTCGATCCCAATTTGGCCGATGCCTACCTGAACAACGAAATCAGCCAAAAACTGGACCAGTCACCCGAGCCCAGTAAAGTACGTTTGGGGGGATTTGGTGAAGAAGAAGGAGAAGAAGAACGTGTTCTCGAGTTTGAGCGGCCCAAAGTCAGCTTCAATGATGTAGGTGGCATGGAAAAAGTGAAGGAGGAAATTCGGATGAAAATCATCCACCCGCTGGAACATCCCGAAATCTATAAGGCTTATGGGAAAAAAATAGGTGGCGGAATCCTACTCTATGGCCCTCCAGGTTGTGGAAAAACCCATTTGGCCCGAGCCACCGCAGGCCAGATCAAGAGCAATTTCATGGCGGTGGGCATCAACGAAATCCTGGACATGTGGCTGGGACAGAGTGAAAAAAACCTGCATGCCATCTTCCAAAAAGCCCGGCAAATCAAACCTTGTGTACTGTTTTTTGACGAAGTTGACGCACTGGGTGCCAATCGCAGCGACATGCGCATGAGTGCAGGGCGGCACCTGATCAACCAATTCCTCAACGAACTCGATGGTATCGAACAGTCCAACGACGGAGTATTGGTTCTGGCCGCCACCAATGCGCCTTGGCATCTGGATCCCGCTTTCCGCCGCCCCGGTCGTTTCGACCGCATCATTTTTGTACCCCCACCCGATGAAGCAGGCCGGGCAGCCATTTTGGAAATTCACTTGCGAGATAAACCAGTTTCGACAATTGATTTTGCCAAAATCGCCCAAAAAACCAATGGTTTCTCAGGTGCTGATTTGGAAGCAGTGATCGACATTGCCATTGAAAACAAGCTGGAGGAAAGTATGCGCAAAGGTATCCCGATTCCCCTTGAGACCAATGACCTACTCAAAGCCTTGAACCAGCATCGAGCGACCACCACTGAATGGTTCAGCACTGCCAAAAACTACGCTCTGTTTTCGAATGAAAGTGGGCAGTACGACGAAATCCTCAAATATTTGAATGTAAAAAAATAGGTTCCAAACTTCCAAAGTTCCATGGTTCCAAGGTTCAACAACCGAGAACCCTGAAACTTTGGAACCCTGGAACTCTGGAACATAAAAACCATGTCCCACCACCTTGAACGCGCCCAACTCCTCATGGAGCAACGGCGCATTGCCGATGCTGAAAAAGAACTGGCGCTTGCCCTGCAAGAATCTCCCGACAATGGAGCTGCTTTCCGTTTATTGGCATTGTGCAAAGTGATCAGCAGAAACTACCCTGCGGCACTGGCCCCTGCACAACAAGCTTTAGCACTAGAACCTGAAGATCCCGGCAATCACTACATTCTGGCTGTAGCCAATTTTTACAACAACCAAAATCAACAGGCCAAGGAATTGATCCGCAGCGGTTTGAACCTCAATCCCTACATGCCCTCCATGTTCGAATTGGCTGGAGAGATCGCCATGCATGAAGACCAATGGGAAGAGGCGCTCTATCAGGCCGAAAAAGGATTAGAGATCGACCCTGAAGACACCGAATTGGTCAACCTGCGCGCCCGAGCCTTACTCAAACTCAACCGTACCGCCGAGGCCGAGGCTACGATGGATTACGCCCTGTATACTGACCCGCACAATTCCATGTCACATGCCAATCAGGGTTGGGTGGCCGTGCACCAAAACAATTTTGAACCAGCGATTGCTGCCTTTAAAGAAGCCTTGCGCCTCAATCCCCAAAATGGACATGCCCGAGCTGGTTTAAAGGAGGCCATTAAAGCCAAAAACCCGGTTTACCGCTGGATTTTGAACTATTTCCTATGGATGAGCAAATTGCAAAGTGATAAACAGTGGTGGTTCATCATTGGCTTGTATTTTGTGTACCGCATCGTGTTGAGTTTGAACAAAAACTTTCCGGCTTTGAGTTTTTTGCTCACCCCCTTGATTGTCATGTATGTCCTTTTTGCTTACTCTACCTGGATTGGGCAACCGGTTTCCAATTTTTTCCTGCGCTTTCATCCGCTGGGCAAACACGCCTTGAGCTCGGATGAAAACCGCGCGGCCAATTGGGTTGGCATTCAATTGTTGGCGTTATTAGGAGTGGCTACTTTGTATTGGCTGGCTCCGGAGGAAGGTTGGTTCGGCTGGACCAAAGATCGTTTGTTCTTTGCGGTATTGGTGGTAGGCACCATGTTGATTCCAGTGAGTGGTTCCTTTTTGGCCCCCGAGGGAAGTCAAGCCCGCAAACAATTGGCCTGGTATGCCATTATTCTGGGCTTTTTTGGCTTGGTTCCAGTGTTATTTCCTATAGCTTTTATGCTGATCTTTGTATATGGAATCGGCATTTTCTTGTATGCTTTTGTCGCAAACTATATTTTGCATCGTGCAGCAAGAAGATTTTAAACTATTGCTCACTGCTTTAAACATGAAGCAAAAGAATTTTATATTTGATGTAAAGATTGTTGACTATGACTAAAAAAGAAATTCGCGACCTTATCGCCAATGGTCGCTTGAGCGAAGCGTTTAAAGGATTAGCTGCCGTAGTCCAAAACTACCAGCAAAACGATGTAATTCTATTACAAAGTCGATTAAATGGATTGGAACGCCAGGAGCGCCTGGGTACCATTGATACTGGCACGGCAAACATTGAGCGGGCAAAAATCACTGCTGCGGTGCTGAGCATGTTATCGGACGACAAGTAATGGATTTATTCTTCCCGGTTTTGTTTTTCCAAGCCCGTTTCCTCCTCATAAATGGGGAGATTTTACAAATCCCCTCCAGCGATGAAGCATTAGCGTTCAGAAAGCATGATCTTTGAGTCATCAACTTGATTGTTCTTGTTCACACACAACACTCAAAACCATGAAGACGCACAAGATTATGGCACTTTTTACCGCAATGGCACTTTTCCAAACCCTTAGTGGTCAAAGTAGCAGCGAAGATCATTACGTGGGTACTTTCAGCAATAGCCAATCGGGCCTGGTCTTGTCGATGGATAAGGCTGCTGATGGCAGCTATAAAGGCTTTTTCCAATTGCAAGAGCAGAAATACTCCTTCAGCAATGGAACCAAACTCCTGGGCATGATCAATGCGGAGTACCAGTACAATGGCCAGGCTTTTGCGTTTTCCCTCTCTCGTTTGTTGGGTGAATACTATGTAACCAGTGAGGGAGTAAGTATTCCCGTGGTCAAAACCGCCAATCAACCAGTTGCAGCCACTAAATCGAATACTGAAACTAGTAATACATCTAAAGCCAGTACTGCTACCAATCCAACTCCTTCCAGCGGGGCAGGTGCAAAAGCGACGACCACCGCTCCTGCCGCTACGGGTGCCCGGATTGCTGATCCTACCAGTGGTTATTCCTTCCAAACGCCCAGTGCCTGGAAGAGCCAGGAACAAGGAGGTGGTTTTATGCTGAATAAAGTGGGGACTCAAGTATCGATGAGTGTAAGCCCGCATGAGTACAAAACCCTGGCCGAAATGCGTGCCCAAGTGCTCGATGCCAACGACCCCGCCAGCAACACCTACCTCAAAGCCCAAACCAAGGATTACGGCAGCAATGGTTTGTTGATCCGCTTCGATGGCACCGCTCAAGGCAAAGCAGTAGTGATTGAAATGATCAGTTTGTTGTCGCCAAACGGCGGTGGCGTGACCGTTGCAGCTACGGGTGTCAAAGATCAATACAACGCGGAATATACCACTCTAGTGAAATCTGTTGCGAATAGTGTACAATTCAGCAAACCCCAAACCTCGAGTTTGGCTGAGCAATGGAAACAAAAGATCAAAGGAAAAAGACTGGATTATTACTACACGGGCAATGGAATGGCCGACCATTACATCATCCACGTCTGCTCGGAAGGTACTTTTGTGTACAAAAATGACAACTCCTACAGTTCCAATAATGCTTACACCGATTTTTCCTACGCGAGTGCAGGTGCGGATGCGGGCAAATGGCAGGTAGTGGCGAGAGGTAATCCGCCAACATTGATTCTGCGCTTCAACGACGGGCGAGTTTGGGAATATCCACTGAGCCCAGGGAAGGCAGGGAATGAAATATTGTTGAATGGAAAACGGTATTTTGTGCAGACAGGTACGATGTGCCAGTAAAAGCGACCTCTTCTTAGGTGTATCTTAAGTGCCTCAGGTTTCTTAGGTGGTGAGAGAAAAAAGCCTGCGTAGCAGGCAGCGTATTTTCACCACCTAAGAAACCTAAGACACTTAAGATACACCTGAGATTATTCCTCAAAAAAACAAATATTCCCCCCTACCCAATCAAAATTCTTATTGAAGCGCACTCCGATCATTTCCCCCTTACTCATGCGGGAAAGGTTGGTGATCAGTTTGGGCCGGGCCTCGCCCTGGTGCCAGACGTACATCAAGCGGATTTCCAATTTAACCCCGCCCGTAGGTGATTCCACTACAGGTTCGTAATTGACTTTGCGCTGCAAAAGGAAATTCTCTTTGTCCGAAATGGCGTCGAGATCCTCCCTGGTAATGTGCAACTTTACACCAGAACCCGCAAAGGAAAACAGTGGCTTCAACACATAATTTTCCAAATCCGCCGGATATTCTGGCAGCTCATGCAAGAAATAACTTTTGGGCACAAAAGGGCTATCCAACAATGGCAAAGTAAATTTGCTGGCGCGATAAAACCAATTGGGGTGGGCAATCCATTCCACATCCACATCATCGGTGAGTTTGAATTCCGTCACCAGATCAGGATAATTTTGTAAGTCGTCAAAAATAACCCGGTTGTAAATGCGCTGGATGTCGATGCGGCGCCCCTCTTTTTCGTAGTACAACTTCCGACCATCCTTGCGCACTTTGGTCAGACAAACCGACTCGATGCCCAGAATAGCCTTGGTTACTGCAAAATCAATTCTGGTTTTTTGAATCTCGGGATAAATCTCCAACAAGATGGTATTTTCAGCATTGCCATCGCCGATGAATAAACGGTGTAGCTCCGCGATGTACCCTTCCCGATCCAAACCATGAAAGTATTCATTGAATCCCTCCGGGCAGTAGAAAAACCGTTTGTACAGATCGCCGATGTACGCCTGATAGCCATACAAGGTTGCAAATCCCTGCATTTCAATTAGTTGAGGAGTAAACTCACCCTGATCATCTTTACAAACTGCAAAATCCAGCGTCAACAAAGTGCAAATATCCGGTTCGTTGGGCACCCGCTGATCGGCGGGAATGGCCCGTTCGGTTTTAGCTTTAAAATCGGGTTGGATCATCACATCAATGATGTCCTCTCCGGCCTGAACCAATTTTTGCGTCAACGCTTTAGGGATGAAAGCAGGGGTTTCCGCTACACGAAACTCCAGGGTATTGGGGAAATCCTCATTGATTTGTGCTACAAAAGCCTGGTAAGCCGCTTCCGTAAAAGAGTCATTGTAACGTTGGCGTATTTCTGGTAACATAAGTCCATGATCAAGCCACCATCACTCCCTGGAGCTGTTCGGCAGCGTGGTGTAAAAATGAAGGAATGATCACCGCTTCGGTCAACATGATTTTGTCGGGATCATCAAGTCGATCAATCATTTCAAAGTATTTGGCTTCGCCGTGGGTTTCGATCACCCATTTGCGTTTGTCGTCCATCAAGTAGTAGCGCAGCATCCCCCGCGAATCAGCCTCGGGGTGGAACTGGGTGCCAAAAACCTCGGGTGAAAAACGAATCGCCATCACTGCACGTTCCAGGGGAATGTGGGGGCGTTCTTTTTCCAGACATAGTGCTTGGGCGCCAAGTTCGCGCATTTTGGCTTCATCGACCTGGGTGACCTGATAATCCCGTGAATCAACTGCATAAAAGGGCTCGGGCAATCCGTGAAATAGAAACTCAGCGTAGCCATCGCCCCGGCGGTGAATGGGCATTACCCCGAAAGAAGTAGACTGTCTTCTGGTCACTTCAGCCAAGCCCAAATGGCGGCAAACCATTTGAAAAGAATGACAGATGAGGAACATAAATTTCTTGCGGGCATGGTGGCGATTGTAGGCAAAAAGGGCATCTACAAAAGCGAAATAATCCGTTTCCCATTGGGTATTGGCAGCCAGGGGACTTCCCGGGCCACCGCTGGAAATAAAAATATCGAATGCTTCCAGATCAGGAATTTCATTGTTTGCCCGCACATTGAATACTTCAAAACTGCCCTCAATACCATCCTGCTCCAAAAAGCGGGCTGCTATTTGCCGAATACAACGCATGCCTTCGTTGGCCCAATTGTCGTACATGTCCAGTATCGCAATCTTAATCGTTTCGTCCGTTTTCATCACAGTAAAAAATTTTAAGCTATACTTTCATTAAAAAGTGCCAAAATTAGTCAACGTGGTCCGATTTACCAAAGTCCGTGCGCAGTTTCCCCAATGATAAAGTCTACAACGGCCTTAAAGTCATTGGTTTCGTTGTACACTTTGAGTTGGCGATCCGCGCCGGTGCCGTTTTCCATCATTTTGATGATGTACTCTACTTCCTCACGGCTACCCAATTGATCTACTACATCATCAACAAAATCAAGCAGCTCTAAGATCAATGCTTTAGTGGGAACTTCTTCCTGTTTTCCGAAATCAATCAACTTACCATCGATGCCGTAGCGGGCAGCCCGCCATTTGTTTTCATTGATGAGCGGTTTGCCGTACATGCGGAAACTGAGGTTGCTACTCATCAATTTGTACAATTTGACCACCACGGCTTGCATCACCGCCGCGAGAGCGATGGTTTCTTCGGCCCGCATTTGTACATCACAAATCCTGAATTCTACAGTTTCAAAGAATGGATGCAGGCGCATGTCCCACCAGATTTTTTTGCCGTTGTCGATACAACCTGTTTTGATCAACAAATCCAGGTATTGCTCGTATTCAACGGCACTGGAAAAGGATTCTGGCAATCCGGTGCGGGGAAATTTGTCAAAAACTTTGGTGCGAAAGGACTTGTACCCCGTATTGCGGCCCTCCCAAAAAGGAGAATTGGTAGAAAGGGCAAAAATGTGGGGCAAAAAATAACGTGCGACATTGATGATTTGCACCCCAACTTCCCGACTGGGAATACCGACGTGTACGTGCAAGCCAAAAATGAGGTTGGAGCGGGCAGCTTCCTGCAACTCTTCTACAATCTGGTCATAACGCGGATTGGGTGTAATCGCTTGATCGGCCCAATGCGAAAAGGGATGGGTGCCCGATGAAGCAATTTTCAAGTCAACCTTATCCGCAATTTCCATGACGTACCTGCGCAAGTTGATCACGTCTTCGCGCGCTTCGTGGATGTTTTTACAAATGACTGTGCCGACCTCCACCACTGCCTGGTGCATTTCGGCTTTCACTTGTTCCTGGAGTTTTACCTGCCCTTCATCTACAATCCGCGACATGTGCGAACGCAATTCCCGCGTTTGGGGGTCGATTGTCTGAAACTCTTCTTCTATGCCAAGGGTGAAACCAGAAAGATCCATATGTTAAAGTTTTTTGAGGGTTCCAAAGTTCCAAGGTTCCAGGTTCCAGGGTTTAGGCAGAATCGAACCTTGGAACGCTGGAACGCTGGAACTTTGGAACCTTATTTCATTTCGGTTTCGCTGTCTTTTTTGCTGTGGGTTTCTTCGCTGCGACTCCCGTTAATGCCGCCATGTTGTCATTCACACCAGCGCCGACAAAAGTTCCCCAGGTGAGGTTGGTCTGCCCGGGTTTGGCAGCTTTGGCGCGCTCAATGGCCATGTTAGCAGCGGCTTCTACGACCCAGTCGAAGTTTTCCTGACCCACCGAATTGACATCAGCATCGGGTGCGGGATTGCAGAAATCGATGGCGATAGGGATACCGTCACGTACTGCAAACTCAACGGTGTTGAAGTCGTAGCCAAGCGCCAAGTTCAAACGCATGACGTAATCGTGAATCGTTTCCAGCAGTTTTTTGGCGGCAGGTCCTTGCGCCTTGATCTGAGAATCGTAACGCAGGTGATGGGGATTGCGGGGCTCATACGGCATGATTCGCACATCTTTTTGCCCAATACAATAGCAGCGGAAATAGTCGTCAAAAACAATTTCCTCTTGCAACATCATCACCAATTGCTCGGTTTCAGCGTGTTTTTTCCACAAATCCTCGGCATCATCCACCCGGTATACACTTTTCCAACCACCACCTGCATGCGGTTTCATGTAGGCAGGAAACTTGATGTAGTCGAAAATGGCATTCCAATCCAGGGGCATTTTGAGGTTGCGAAAAGACTCGCCACTAGTATCGGTTGGCAATTCAAAGGAAGGAATCAGGGCCGTATTGGGCACGGGCACTCCAACTTGTAAAGCCAAACAGTTGTTGAAAAATTTCTCGTCTGCGCTCCACCAAAAGGGATTGTTGACAACAGCTGTGCCACAAAGGGCCGCATTTTTAAGAAATGCCCGGTAAAAAGGGACATCCTGTGAAATGCGGTCGATGATCACCGCGTAGCCACTGTCGCCGCCTTGAGTCACTTTGTCAATCGAAACGGGCTCGGCGATGATGTCCTTGCCTTCTTTTTGGTTGACACGTTCGATGAATGCCCAAGGGAAAGTGTTCTCTTTTCCAAATAAAATACCGATCTTTTTCATATGTAAACGTTTTCTTGTTCGTGAATTGCATTAGATTTTAGACAAATAATCCGGAAACATTTCCCGCCAAATCGGCCAATCGTGGTTGGCAAAAGGGCGGATGTCCAGCCAATGGTTGATGCCTTTGCCCTGCAAAATATGTGACATCCACTCGTTTTCTCCCTTACAAAAATCGTGTTCGGAAGTGCCGAGTACAATCTTCATGTCGTAGAAATGATCGTTCTGTGCATCGGGAATAAAATCGGGTGGATTGTTAAAAAAAACATTGTCGTCGTAGTAGCCACCCAAATGTTGTTTGATGTCAAAAGCGCCGCCCATGCTGAACATGTAGGCCACTTTATCGGGGTGTTTGAAGGCAAAATTCAGCGCGTGGTACCCACCGAAGCTACAACCCGCTACCCCAATTTTGTCCACATTACACTCTTGCCGGATGGAGGGAACCAACTCCTCATTCAACATCCGGTCGTAGCAGGTATGATTGTACAGGCGGGTGGCGGGATGCAAATGTTTGGCGTACCAACTATCGCTGTCGATGCTATCGATGCAGTAGATTTTGATTTTTCCCGACTCAATGAACCCACGAGCAGATTCGATAAGTTTGAAATCCTTGTTTTCGTAGTACCGACCCATTGAAGTGGGAAAAATCAGGATTGGATAGCCCCAATTCCCGAAAGTCAACATTTCAATGTCTCTTCCCAAACTGTGTGACCAGAATTTGTGGTAAGTCTCTTGCAAGTTTATTTGGTTTTAATGGTAATATCGCAAAATAATTACTTTTGCCTGCGACTAAAATAACAATAATCTTAAAATGCACAAAAAAGAACTCGTTTTATCCTCGATTCATTTGGGACGAAAAGTCAATGTGACGCTCATTTTGCCTCCACATTACGCGTTTAGCTTTCGGCATTATCCCGTTTTGTACTTGAACGATGGCCAGGATTTACCGAGTTTGCGCATGGAAGAAACCTTGCATGCTTTGTTTACACAACATGAACTTCGCCCTTTTATCGTAGTAGGTATTCATGCCAATGAGCAACGCATTCAGGAATATGGTACTGCAAATCAGGCAGATTACGCAGGTAGAGGCAGTAAGGCCGGGCATTTCACCCATTTCGTAATCGATGAGCTTAAGCCCTACATCGAGCGGCATTACCGCGCCAAGACCCAGCCTCAAGATAATTTTTATGCAGGATTTTCCCTGGGTGGCTTATCTGCACTGGACATCGTGTGGCACCACGCCGATGTTTTTTCCAAAGTGGGCGTTTTTTCTGGTTCTTTCTGGTGGCGCTCCAAAGCCTTGGATCAAGGCTACAACGAAGCAACCGACCGCATCATGCACGCTCTCGTACGCGAAACACCGGATAAACCCGCCGTCAAATTCTGGCTCCAAACGGGTACCGAAGACGAAGTATCCGACCGAAACAACAATGGCATCATCGATTCCATCGACGACACCCTCGGATTGATTGAAGAATTGAAACTAAAAGGCTATCGCCTCAACGAAGATATTGTGTACCGCGAAGTGGAAGGCGGCCGCCACGACCAGACGACCTGGGGTAAGGTGATGGGGGAGTTTTTGGAGTGGGCTTTTAAAGAGTGA
>JAIXOO010000468.1 GCA_027486765.1 Saprospiraceae bacterium | reverse complement strand
GCCCAGCTCAATTACTGGTTTCTGGGGTTCTTGAGTTTGTTTCTAGCGGGGGTGGTGGTCGTTTACTACAGTTTTTACCGCCAGAAAAAATCAACAGCAGAGCAGTTGGCTCAGGTCAACCAGCTTTTGGAGGGAGAAAAACAAAAATTGACCCTCAGCAACAAGAGGTTACAGCGTTTCAGCGGGGTTGTTTCCCACGACATCCTCTCCAACCTCGACCTGATTCTGTCGACAGGGAATGTACTGGTAGGCACCCGGCCCAATCCCGATAACCTCAACAAATACTACACACTCACCCAAAATACTGGCCGCCAACTCAAAGAGTATTGCCTGGGTTTACTGGCAGAAGCCAAAGCCAGCCCGGATACTGCGTTGGCTGAAATTGGTGATCCAAACGTAGTTTTGAACAAGGTGATGAAGCGTTTTGGGGCAGCCTTGGAGGAGAAAGGATTTGTGGTGGAAGTGGGGGAATTGCCCAGCAGCCGCCTGCCTTTATCGGTGGTGGAACAAGTACTCCAAAACCTGGTAAGCAACGCTTTGCGCTACGCCGATCAAGTACCCAATCCCCGCTTGCAGATTGGTTCGGGCATTGATGCGCAAGGCAACCTGTGCTGGTTTGTAGCCGACAATGGCTCAGGTGATGCAGCAGAGATCAATCGCGTGATCCAGGGGCAGCAGGTTAGCTCGGCTAAAGGCCAGGGCGTGGGTTTGAATTTGTTGCAGGCTACTTTGTTGGATTACGGTTGGGGTTTGCAGGCTGAGGAGGTGGATGGTGGTGGAGTGAGAATGGTGGTGGGGAGTAGGGAAAAAATTTAATTCAATGATTATCAATTAATTATTTTTTATTTTTTTGAGTTAAGCGTTAAGAATACATGAGTAGTGAATTTAGAAGTGAGCTACCGCAGCCCCTTGGACATAGCCTTTGCTCAAGCCGCTGCGGTGGCTCACTTCAAAACTCAAAATTTGGCCATATCCTATTCATTCCCATCAACACAGGATATAAGCCCCAATTAGTCCTGTTGGTCGCATAAACTGGTACGTAATGGATTAAGGCTGGTTATTTTCAAGCGTTCTAACCACACACCTGATGAAAACTGCAATTGCTATCTATTCCACTGATGCTGCATTCCGGATCCAATTTGTGGACAGTTTGGCCCAGCATTTCCCATTTCGGTCCATTTTTAGCATGAATCGACTAAGCCGAACACTTGGTGGTTTACCAGCGGGTGCTCGGCCAAGTCTGATTTTTGTTGATCTTTCAAAACCCAATTTGTACAGTAAAATTCGCCTGGCCATGCTCAATAAGTCTTATCCTGAAGCAGAGTTGGTGATTTTGGTTGCAGAAGAAAAGCCGGTACAGATTTTTGAATTTATAAAAGCTGGAGCTAGCGCTTACCTGTTGAAGGAAGGTTGGCAGAGCACTTTGCCTCCTTTTTTAGCCCACCTGGAGGAGCAAAAAGTGTTGATCTCGCCAAAAGTGGCCCGGTATTTGGTTGATCGGTTCAAATGTCTGGAATTATATACACCATAGGATTTAGGGAAAACTAAATTGGGACTATTTTTGCTACAAGTTCATGTAGTTTTGTATACTTTGCAGTAAATTAGCCATCAGCCCGGAACACGATGAATCTTAGTCAGAACGCGCGTATACTTGTAGTAGAAGACCACTCAGGATTTGCTCAATTGATCCAATTGATGCTGGAAGAACTGGGGGTTGCCTCCATACAGATTGCCAAAACCTACGATGAAGCCTGGTCTGTTTTCCAAAAGCAATCTCCAGATATAGGCCTGATTGACATCGATTTGGGTGAAGGGGAAAAAGACGGGATTGCACTGGTAGAAAAAATCCGGGAAACAGCACCTTACCTTCCCATCATCTACCTCACTGCCAATTATACTGAGGATTATTACCTTCGTTGCAGGCATACCCGGCCTAGCAGTTTTATGAACAAGGAAATTTCCAGACTCAAACTATACCAAGCAATAGAGTTGGCTCTGCCTCAACTGCAGGCCAGTGAACCTTTGGCTAAATCTGCGCCTACCCTCGCTCCACCACCAATACAGCCTCCGCTCATCACCAACAACCATTTTTTCTTCAAAGTAGGTGATCTTTACAAAAACATTGCTATAAAAGACATCGGATTTTTTTATGCCAATGAAAAAATGACTTTTGCACGGGTTGACAAGCGCAATTTCCCTACCAGCGTGCAACTCAAGACCCTGGAAGATGAATTATTCCCCAAATTTCTCCGCATTCACAAGTCTTATCTGGTCAATGTAGACTTTATCGACGCCATCAACACCCGGGATGACAAGGTCGAGGTAATGGGCGAGAGTTTGCCGATTGGCTACAGCCATCGCAAATCCTTTTTGGAGCAATTGAAATTATTGAAATAAGTAGCATTCATCCTCATTATCACTGCGTTTATCCTCGCCTGGGTGGGTTTGCCTAGATTGCTGCCGTTTCCTTTTTGACAGCAATTATCTTGTATCAGCAATAACGAACAATTGCGCTGCGCCCATGCTGTTTAGAGAACACGTCAAAGTACTAATAGTTGAAGATCAGGATGGGTTTGCCCAGTTGATCCAGATGATGCTGGAAGAGCTCCAACTGAAACAAATTTATAAAGCACATACTATGGAAAAGGCCTGGGCGCTCTTCGAAAAAGAGCGTCCAGATTTATGCTTGATTGACATTGAGTTGAGCGACAAAGAGATGGAAGGCATCGCCCTGGCTGAAAAAATCCGACAAGTATCCCCTACCCTACCCATCATTTTCCTCACTGTTCATTACAATGAGGAAATGTACGAGCGCTGCAAGCATACCATGCCAAGCAGTTTCATGAACAAGGAGTTGTCGCGGCTAAAGTTATACCAAGCCGTAGAATTGGCCATGATGAATGCTCACCCAGCCACTCAGGTAAGCCTAAGTCCGACTGAACAAAATGAGATTCCTGAAACAAAGGTGCCCTGGATCGACAATCAGCATTTTTTCTTCAAGGTTGGAGAGGTGTACAAACATATTGCCATAGAAGAGATCGCGTTCTTTTCTACCAAAGGAAAAATGACTTTTGCGCGGGTCAACAAGCGGAATTTCCCCACCAATGTACAATTGAAAACCCTGGAGGACGAATTGTACCCCCAGTTTCTGCGTATCCACAAAAGTTATTTGATCAATGTTAAAATGATCGATTCGATTAACCTAAAGGACAGTTTGATTGAAATAGCGGAAGAGCGATTGCCCATTGGATACGCCTATAGAAAGGATTTTATGAATCGCTTGAAGATTCTAAAATGAAGCACAGGCAAAATATTCGTACAGGGTGTAAAAAAGGGTAGTTCAGGCGCAAATAGCTGTTTTCATCTCATGCTGGCACAGGCGGCTGAACGAAACGAGATACATTTGAACAATGTGAATATCGACAACAATGTACTAGACCCCAGTTATAGTTTTAGCGGTACCATAAACAACTTAATTATTGCATGCTCTGTGTTCAGAAGGTTTGGGAATTTAATTGAATGTGTTTAGTGCACAGTTTATTTTTTGACGGATTTTTGATTGTATAAGTTTCCCCCTTTCCCCTTTTGTTCCTTTTCCCAAAATCAAAAATCAAGCGGGTTATTCGCATTAATCACTTAACTTTTTGATTATCAATCAAATTATGCCCAAAAAAGCACATTTGCTCGATGAATCCCTCGTGTTGAACATGGCAGAACAAATTCTGGTGTTGCCGATTCGGGAGATTCTCTACGTCCAGGCTCAGAACAGCTACACTCATTTTGTGGAGGTTTCAGGCAAAAGCTGGAGCATGAGCAAACCATTGCGTTTTTTCCAAGATCAGTTGAATGACCTGGGGTTTTTCCGCATCCACCGCTCATACATGGTGAATGTACAACACTTGCGTCGCTTTGACAAAACCGAAGGACTCGCTTACCTGATCAACGAGCAAGGGATTCCTTACAACAAGGATCATGTCAAAAAGCTCATTCAGCTGAGTGAGTAGTGAGTGCTGCTAATTTAACTTCGCTTAGGCGACCAAACTTTGTATTTCCCAATTCACCTTGTGCCATTGATTTGTATACCCGGTTCAAACCAATAACAACAAGCAGATGAAAAAACTACATTTGAACAACAAGCTCAAAGCAGAACACAAGTCTGATAAGGCGGTTTTGATGGGACCTCCGGAAGTGAGGGCAATAAAGAAAGACAGCATAAATGAGCGCATCAGAAAACAGTTCACACAGGATGCCCTCATTTATCAGCGGATAAAATGCCCAATTGCGGCGATGGCGTGCTGTTTGATGCGTCAGGTTTGATGCTGTGCTCCCCCTACCTCATCTTCTGAAAAAATGCCTTCAACAACGCACTACACTCTTCGTGCAACACCCCGTATTCCAGCGTCGTTTTGGGGTGCAGCAGCTCTTTCCCAATCCGCATAAATCCCCGTTTGTCATCCCCGGCGCCATATACCAGGCGACCCATTTGAGCCCAAAAAATCGCGCCAGCGCACATGTTACAAGGTTCCAGCGTGACGTACAAGGTACAATCCGGTAGGTATTTGCTGTTGAGGTAATTGGAAGCGGCGGTGATGGACAAAATTTCGGCGTGTGCCGTTACGTCCAATAATTTTTCGGTAGTATTGTGTCCGCGGGCGATGATGCGGTTTTCACAAGCGATTACCGCGCCAACCGGGATTTCCCCTTCATCAAAAGCCAATTGGGCTTCTTTGAGCGCTTCACGCATAAAGTATTCATCTCCGCGAAAATGTAGCATAATTAAGGTCTTTTGTCAGAATCTTACCATCGATTTGCCACGACGAATGTACTTATTTTCTTTTTATCCAGACAATTCCTATTTTTGCAGCGTTTTAGTGGAAAGGGGCCTATGAGCTTGTTCAAGTGAGGGATTTTTCCGCCAGCATTACGTACTATAATCTTTTATACCATGCCTTATTTATTCACATCTGAATCTGTATCTGAGGGGCATCCGGACAAGATCGCCGATCAAATTTCCGATGCACTGATTGATCATTTCCTGGCATTTGACTCCAGCTCTAAAGTTGCTTGCGAAACGCTGGTAACCACGGGTCAAGTTGTACTTGCTGGTGAAGTCAAATCCAAAGTATACCTCGATGTGCAGCAGATCGCTCGCGATGTAATTCGCCGCATTGGGTACACCAAGTCGGAATACATGTTTGAGGCCAATTCTTGTGGTATCCTTTCGGCCATCCACGAGCAATCACCCGACATCAATCAAGGGGTTGAACGCGAAAACCCCGAAGACCAGGGTGCCGGCGACCAAGGCATGATGTTCGGTTATGCAACCAACGAGACCGACAACTACATGCCTTTGCCCTTGGACCTCTCTCACCGCATTTTGCTGGAGTTGTCCAATATCCGCAAAACCCACGCTGACCTGATGCCTTACCTGCGCCCAGATGCCAAAAGCCAGGTAACCATTGAATACTCTGATGATCATCAGCCAATCCGCATCGATTCCATCGTTGTTTCTACGCAGCACGATGATTTTGCGGACGATGCGACCATGCTCAATCGCATCCGCCAGGACATCATTCACATCCTGATTCCACGGGTGAAAGATCAACTGCCTACACGTTTACACGGCTTATTCACCGATCAAATTACCTACCACATCAACCCAACGGGTAAGTTTGTGATCGGTGGCCCACACGGGGATACTGGTTTGACTGGCCGCAAAATCATCGTAGATACTTATGGTGGTCGTGGTGCACATGGTGGTGGTGCCTTCTCTGGAAAAGACCCCTCCAAAGTAGACCGTTCTGCGGCTTACGCTACCCGCCACATCGCCAAAAACCTGGTTGCTGCCGGAGTTTGTGACGAAGTATTGGTACAGGTTTCTTATGCCATCGGTGTAGCCAAACCAACCAACATCTACATCAACACCAACGGGACTGCCAAAGTACAATTGAGCGATGGCGAGATTGCGGCAAAAGTGGCCGATATTTTTGACATGCGCCCTTACGCCATCGAAAAGCGTTTGAAACTGCGCACGCCAATCTACTCTGATACGGCTGCTTATGGTCACATGGGTCGTACGCCTGAAATTAAAAAAGTCAAACTGCGCGATGGTTCGGGCCAATTCGTAGAACACGAAGTGGAAACCTTCACCTGGGAGAAACTGGATCACGTGGATAAGGTGAAAGCAGCTTTTGGGCTGTAATAGTTGAGAAGGTTGAGTGAGGTTGAGAAGGTTTAGGCTACCGCGAGCGACTTGGACAAGGACGCGTCTAAGAAGTTCGCGGTAGCCTAAACCTTCTCAACCTTACTCAACTTTCTAAACCTTATCAAACTCTCAAAAACACTTTTTTCAAATACATAAAATACAAAAAGCCCCATTTGACCAACAGTACCATCAAGGCCAGAATTACTGCTGCATAAGGCTCGCTGAACAATTGCATCAACCACTTGAACAAGGCCTCAGCGGTAAAGTACCAATCGATAAAGTTATCAGATAAGTAAATCAGGATCGAATTCATCCCAATCACCGCAAAAAAGAAAGCCCAACGCCGATAGCCCAACACATCAATGATGTAGTAAAATAAGGCCAGCAACAAAAGGCTCACCCCACCTGCCTGCAGTACAAAAGAGCTCGTCCAGAGGTTTTTGTTGATGGGAAAAACTAGATTCCAGGTTTGAGCCAAAATCAGCGATACAACGCCCATGATGGCCAATTGTAAGGCCTTGCGTTGCCCGCTTTGGGTGCCGTATTTCAAAAGATTCCCGCAATAGATGCCCAAGAGTGCCGTGCCAATCGCGGGGATACAACTTATCAAACCCTCTGGATCGTGAATGTCCTTGTACAAATGCCCTGGAACAATCAGGCGATCAAGGTAGGAAGCAAAGTTGCCTTCCATGCTCAAGTCACCCGCCGGGAAGCCGGGAGCGGAGCAAAAAGTCAAGAGCAACCAGTACCCGATGAGTAGTCCCACAAACCAAATGATTTGCCCCATTTGTTTGGTGTACAGGTAAATGATGTTGGCAAACATATAGGCCAGGCCGATGCGCCCCAACACGCTGGGGAAACGGATTTCTGCCAAAGGTTTGAGCACCAACCCATTGTTGTAAATGATGCCCAACAACACCAAAATGAGCCCCCTGCGGATCACCCTTAACAAAAGCTCCCGCCTAGATTTTCCATTTTCCAGATCACGCCCCACTGAATACGGCGTAGCTACCCCAGCCAAAAACAGAAAAAGGGGGAAAATCGTATCGTACAAGGTAAATCCGTGCCAATCCGGGTGGGTCAATTGCTGGGCAGCGGCCTCAAAAATGGGAGATTTGGTGGCGGTTGCCAAACTGTGGATTACAGCTTCGGCGCCCATAATCCAAAACATGTCAAAGCCACGTAGGGCGTCTAAGGAGTAGAGACGCTGGGTGGTAGGTGTTGTCGTCGTCATAAACCAGTGTGTTTTTTGGTAGGGTGAAGTTAATCGGAATATTCGAGTGATGATAAAGAAGGAGCTCAAAATAAAAGAACAATTTAGCTGGGCTCTTTTTTGAAGAAATCGTTCTTTTTTAGGCACATTTCTTCAAAAATAAAAATAGATAATTGAAGAAATGTGCTATTTTTAAGCACATTTCTTCAATTTAAGAACCATGCAAGCATCTTTAATCATTGGCCGGGAACAAGAAAAAGCACGCTTGGACAAAATCATATCCTCCCGACAGCCCGAGTTTTTGGCCCTGTATGGCAGGCGAAGAGTGGGCAAAACCTACCTCATCCGGCAACACCTAAAGGACAGCATTGTATTTGATATTTCGGGTTCAAAAGAAGGCTCAAAATCGCGGCAAATCAGCAATTTTTTTGACGAATACCTCGTCCGGACGCAAGCCCGATTGGAGACCAAAATGCCTGAAGATTGGCACGAGTGTTTCAAGTACCTGGCCCGTTACCTTGCCCAATTGCCACCAACCGACAAAAAACACGTGGTTTTTTTGGATGAAATGCCCTGGCTCGACACGCCTCGCTCCGGGTTTGTGTCTGCCCTCGAGTTTTTTTGGAATCAGCACCTTTCCCGCATGGACCAAGTGGTCTTGATTGCTTGCGGCTCAGCTTCGTCGTGGATTCGCAAAAACCTCATCAACGCACGAGGTGGGCTTTACAATCGGGTTACCCAGCGCATCAAATTGATGCCGTTCAACTTGCATGAAACCGAACTATTCCTGCAAAGCATGGGTTTACAAATGCCGCGATACCAGATTTTGGAGCTTTACATGGCCATGGGCGGCATCCCATTTTATTTGAAGGAAATTGAAAAAGGCAAGAGCGTGCCGCAGTTGATTGACGAAATTTGCTTTT
>JAIXOO010000471.1 GCA_027486765.1 Saprospiraceae bacterium | reverse complement strand
GATACGGACCTGCTTGTAAAAAGTGATGCGGCAAAAAAAGCAGTGGCCGAGGCAGCCGAGGCCGGAGAGGAAGTTAAAAAAGCACAAGACCTGGCCGATAAAGCCAAAAATGCGGAAGCCCTGGCCAAGGCGGAAGCTGAAAAAAATGCGGCAATCGCCCGTGCTCAAAGCAAACAGGCCGAAATGCTTCGCCTGGCCATTCTGGCCGACAACCTGCGCACCGACAATAAGCCTGGAGATGCCTTGTTTTTGGCTTTTTTGTCTACCAAGATGAATGACAAATGGCCCATTTCTCCTGCTCAAATGCGCGCCTTTTCACAAGCGGTATGGGATACGCTGAATCATCCCCTTGCCCAATCTGCCCAATCTTTCAACGCCATTTACCCACTTGCGAATGGTCAGGACTATTTGGCAGTCCAGGATCAGCAGCAATTGGTATTCCTGAGCAAAGGCAAAAGTAGTCCTGTCCAAACGGGTAAAGATACCTTGATATTGGCTAATGCCATTGCCCGCTATGGTGACAACTACCTGCTAGGCAGCACTTCAGGGCGAGCCTGGCTTTGGAATGCTACGACCAATTTGGCCAGTCCCATTGAGGCCCACACCGCATCGGTCTTGAGCACCAATGCCTCTGCGGATGGTCTATCCTGGCTGACTACCTCCAGAGACAAGCAGGCTAAACTTTGGAGTAAAGATGGGCAACTTCAACGCAGTTTTCCAGACAAAGTCAATACCTACAACGCGCTTTTCAGCCCGGATGGGCAGTCCATTTTGACTCGTTCGGCGGATGGCAGTCTCAAGCTTTGGAACATTGGCGCGGGTACATTTATTTCCTTGCCCAATGCACCCGCTTATAGTTATGCCGTGCTTTTTTCGGAAAAAGGCAATCGGATTTTAGCGGGAGGGCACGATGGCAAATTGTACCGCTGGGATCTAAAAGGCAATTCCCTGCCAACCCTGGCTTTGCACAAGAGTCCCATTCGTCAATTGCGCGTATCTCAACAAAAGCGCTTTATTTATTCCATCGCCGCCGATTCAAGTATGGCTTTGCTTACGCCCGAGGGAGACTTGTTTCGCAAAGCGAATTATAGTGAAACAGGTCGTGAGTTGTTAGCCGTCCTGGATCCTAATGATCAATTCCTGGCTACCGCAGATGCGGATTACAACATCTATCTGGAACATTTTGAGCGGGGTGAGGTTTTATTGCTATCTGGTCATCAGGCCGAAATCACGAGTTTGGCTTTTTCACCCGATGGCAAGTCCCTCTTGAGCACTTCAGCTGACGGAGTATTGCGTTTGTGGGACATCTACGGCAATCTCTGGATGGAACTCAACACGGGAGACAAGGATACGCCACCTATAGCTGCATTCTCTGGTGATGGGAAAAATATCCTCGTCTCGAGCGAAGGCAATAAAACGCTGCTGGAGTGCCCCATGCCTGAACTGGTGTTGGACGAAATGAAACAAAAAGAAAAGGCTTTGGCTGGAAGAATTGAGGAAGTGAAGCGGAAGTATGGGGTGAAGTTTATGGAGTGAAAAAGGAATGCTAATTTGCTTTCCATTAGCCCAGAATCTCTTTCAAACGCTGAACAACCTGATCCACCTCCGCTTTGCTATTCATGTACGAAAAGGAAAAGCGCAGCGTCTGTCGAGGCGACCCATGCTTCAATGCATCCATGACGTGCGACCCCACATCTACCCCTGAACTACAAGCGCTACCACCCGAAGCCGCCACCCCCGCAATATCGAGGTTGAGCAATAACAAATCAGCGCGTGGCCCAGGAGGAAAACCTACACTGAGGATTTTGTAATGCCCCTGCCCAAATGGATCGCCGTTAAATTCCAGATCGGCAAAATGAGCTTGCAATTGCTCCGCAAAATAATCGCGTAAACCTTGAATGTGAGCGCGACGTGTTTCCATCTCCGCAGTCGCCAATTCCAAGGCTTTGGCCATCCCCAAAATTCCGAAAATGTTTTCCGTCCCACCGCGCATGTTGCGCTCTTGTGAGCCACCGTCAATGTAGGGGTGAATGATGTTCTCGCTATTGATGTAAATAAAACCAATGCCCTTGGGGCCGTGGAATTTATGCGCCGAACCGGTCAAAAAAGCGATTTTGGTTTTTGCTACATCGATGGGGTAAAAACCCATGCTCTGTACGGTATCGGTATGAAACAAAGCGCCATACTGGGTGCAAAGCGTCGAAACCTGCTCTAAATCCAACAAAGTTCCGACTTCATTGTTGGTGTGCATGAGCGAAACTAGGGTCTTGTGCGTTGCATCCTGCAACAACTGCTCTAAATGTTCCAGTTGGATGTGTCCATTGCTGGCTTGATCCACAAATACCACCTTTACATCTTCTTCTTTCGCCAGCGTTTCCAGAGAATGCAACACACAATGATGCTCGGTACGCGCACTGATGATGCGCCGCACGCCCAGGTCTTGCACCGAACGTTTGAGCGCCATGTTGCTCGATTCTGTACCGCCGGAAGTGAAAAAAATCTCCCCAATGGAAGCATTCAAAGTACGGGCAATCTGGCGCCGGGCTTGTTCAATGGCTGCCCTGGCCGTGCGCCCTTCCTGGTGGATGGAGGAGGGGTTGCCATTGGTATGACGTAGTGCATCTACCATGACTTCAATCACGCGGGGATCGATTGGGGTAGTGGCGGCATTGTCGAAAAAAATACGCATAGGTAGGGGTTTAGGAGTTGAGAAAACATGAGTCATCCCGAATTTTTGGGATAACAAACCGCGGATGCGATTAGGTTTATGCCCGATTTTGGCTTTTCAAAAATTCGGGATGCTCATGCTTCTCAACCCCTCAACTTAATTTAATTTATTGAACCAGGTATTCACCAATTCCTCCTCTACATTGAGGTTGCTCTGATGCTGAAACTCGTTGGTATGCACATTATACACATAATCCTTGCCCCAGGTTTCATGCTCCTGAGCCAATTGTTCGATTGCGCCCATAATGTACTTCACTTCGGCATCACTCATCACCGGATGAATCGACATGCGAATCCAGCCCGGTTTTTCAGTCAAGTCGCCAATGTTGATTTTATCGGTAATGGAGCGGGAATGATCCTGGGAAACCTCCAGCAGGTAATGCCCGTAGGTACCCGCACAGGAGCAGCCGCCCCGAACCTGGATGCCAAAACGGTCGTTGAGAATCCGTACGCCCAGGTTGTAGTGCAAACCCTCGATGTAAAAGGAGATCACCCCTAGACGATCGCGGTGCCCGTGGGCCAGAATGTGTAAGTTTGGAATGTTTTCCAATCGATCCCAAATGAGGTCCAGCAGTTCATGCTCGCGTTGGAGGATGTTTTCTACGCCCATTTGAGCTTTGAGCTGCATGCAGAGCGCCACCCGCATGGTTTGTAAGAAGGCAGGTGTACCGCCATCTTCCCGGGCTTCAATTTCTTCGATGTATTTGTGGCCACCCCAGGGATTGGTCCAGTCTACGGTGCCGCCGCCAGGGTTGTCTGGTATGCGGTTTTTGTACAATTTGGCATCAAAAATCAGAATACCCGTCGAACCAGGACCACCCAAAAACTTGTGGGGAGAAAAGAAAATGGCGTCCAGGTGTTCCAGCGGGTCTTCCGGGCGCATGTTGATGTCGATGTAGGGGGCGGAGCAGGCAAAGTCGACGAAACAAAGCCCCCCGTGTTGGTGCATGATTTTGGCAATCTCGTGGTAGGGGGTAAACAAACCCGTCACGTTGGAGCAAGAAGTGACGGCTGCTATCTTGGTTTCACGGTTGGAATAACGCCGCAACATGGCTTCCAGATTGTCCAAATCCACCAGGCCATCGGCAGTTGGAGCAATCACCTCCAGATCGACCAGGGTTTCCAACCAACTGGTCTGATTGGAGTGGTGCTCCATGTGACTGATGAACACAATCGGGCGCTGATTTTCGGGCAATTTAACCAGGTGTTGGTG
>JAIXOO010000134.1 GCA_027486765.1 Saprospiraceae bacterium | reverse complement strand
GAAACCGTGCTCAAACTGTGTGCCCGTGGCCCCCGCGTACAAATGATCTTTCACAAAATGGGGGAGGAGGATGTCAAAAAAATCATGCAATTCCCCTTTTGTATGATTGCTTCGGATGCAGGTGTGACCAGTTTTGGCCGCAGCATGTTGCACCCTCGCGCTTATGGTACCAATGCCCGGGTTTTGGGTGCTTACGTACGTGAACAAAAAATCATGGCCCTGGAAGAAGCCATCCGTAAAATGACCGTACTGCCCGCAACCCGCTTCAATTTGACTGATCGTGGCCAATTACAACCTGGTAAAGCTGCTGATATTCTGATCTTTGATCCGAATAAAATCAACGCTCCTGCAACTTATGACCAACCCCATGCTTATTCTACAGGTATGGAATACGTTTTTGTCAATGGAATTGCCGTTATAGCATCAGGACAACTGACTGAAAAAAAACCAGGAATCATCTTAAAAGGGTTCCAAGGTTCCAGGGTTCCATAGTTCCAAGGCTAACCGGAACCCTGGAACCCAGGAACCCTGGAACCCTGGAACCCAGGAACCCAGAAACCCTGGAACCTTGTTCGTCCCAAAAACTGATCCATTATGAATAAACTTCTCCTCCTCCTCGGCTTTTGTTTTTTTGCCTGTTTTGAACTTTTCGGGCAAAACCTGGTGATGGCTGCCCAATTTACCAAAGAAGGCGACATCGCTTTTACGGAAAAAAAATACAGCAAGGCCATTAAGCTGTACAAGCAGGCGCTAGTCATCAGTGACAGTTTACATCCAGCCCGACGTGGTATGGGGGCCGCATTTGAGCAGCTAGGCAACTTCAAAGAAGCACTCAGCGCCTACCTCAAGGTGGTGGAACTGAGCCCTAAGTTTTCACGGGCGATCTATTACGAAATTGGCCAATTGTATTACAAACTGGGGCAAAAAATGCGGGCAGTGACCTATTTTCAGCAGTTTCAGCGCCTGCAATTGCTCGAGGACCTTTCATTCACCGTCAATGGCTTGCATGAACAAGAACTAGAAGCAGACTACCTCGTAAAATTACCCAATAACATTCGTGCCTGTGTTGTTGCTCAGGACACGAACGTATTGCTCAAAGACGTAAGCATCTACAACCTGGGCTCCAATATCAACGACAAACACGATCAATATTTTCCCTGCCTAACCAATGACCAATCCCTGCTTTTTTATACCCGGATGAGTGCCACGGGCCGCGACGAAGATTTATTCTACAGCATCCATGAAGTAAATGGTTGGCGCAGAGGCGAAAATGTTGGCAATACCTTCAATACCAAATTAGACGAGGGCATGAGTACCCTGGTGCGCGATGGGCGGAGAATGTTTTTTACGGCCTGCAAACGGGAAGATGTGATTGGGGTATGCGACATTTGGGAAGCCCAAATTGAAGGCCACGAAATCAAGGAAGTGAAGCCCATCCTAGGCCACCCCAACTCCGAAAAATGGGAATCTCAAGCCGCCATCAGCTGTGATGGCCGTACGCTGTATTTTTCGAGTATCCGCGAGGGTGGGCTTGGTGGTGCCGACATTTGGTACAGCAAAAAAATGCTGAATGGCAACTGGAGCCCTCCAATGAACATGGGGCCTAGCATCAATACGCCCCAGGATGAAGAGTCACCATTTATTTCCAATGATGGGCGCACCCTGTTTTTTACCTCCACTGGCCACCTGAGTCTTGGCGACCAGGATATTTTTATGAGCTTTTTGAACGAAAAAGGCGTTTGGGAACTGCCGACCAACCTGGGACCAGAAATCAATTCTCCTTTCACGGAGCGCTGCTTTTTCTTGTCCGCAGATGGTCGTACTGGCTATTTTGCTTCCAATCGGCCCGAGGGTTTTGGAGGCATGGACATTTACCAGGTGCAGTTTAAAGAGCCCTTGTACAGCGAGCCCATGACTTTTGTGGAAGGCTTTGTGAAAGATTCATTGTCCGAAAAACCAGTTCAAACCATTGTCAAAATCACCGATCGGGAATCCATTCAAACCGATCAGGATGGACGATTTTTTATTTGCCTACCCTCCGTTTCACTTTTGCATACCGAAGCCAGCGTAAATGGATACCTGCCTTATAGCCGCAATTTCAATATCCCAATTTGGGACAACAAACGTTTTTACTCCCTTGAACTCCGCCTGCAACCAGTGTATGTAAAACCGGTAGAGGTTCCCAAAACCAAACCCAACAACAATGGTAGCAGCGACACTACCACAACCACTATGAAAGTCCGCAAGCCCCAACGGTACAACAAAAGTTTTTTGTTCAAATTTGACAGCGATGAAATGGAGATAAATGAACAAGATAAGTTGGATGCATTTATCGCGACCATTGCGGGTAAAGAAGTACAACGCATTGAAATAGATGGCTATGCCGATGACATTGGCAACAATGGCTACAACCTCGAATTGTCGGAAAAAAGGGCCAAAAGAATCGCGCTTTATTTGGTGGACAAAGGTTACCCAGTCACGCGAATCGCCCTCAAAGGGTATGGCGAAAATACGGACGAAGCCATCAAAAAACTCAATCGGAAAGTAGAGTTAAAAATCATTACTTTGGAATAGAAAAATATATGATTTGGACCGATAATAAGCAATACCTAAACATTGAAAACGTTTTGTTAAAGCAATGTGTATACAACGCTTTGACGCTCGATTGCATCTATAGATTTTAGGAATAAGTAAACTTGATTCCGATACGCTGTAAAAAAACCTCGTACCTATATGAAACGTTTATTCCTCCTCGCTGTATTGCTGATTTACTCCCTCAGCAACCAGGCTCAAACTGCACCAACTGATCGCTTACCGCTAGATCCTGCAGTACAAACCGGAAAGCTCAAAAACGGGCTGACCTACTACATCCGCAAAAACGCCAAACCTGAAAAAAAAGCCGAACTCCGCTTAGCCATTAATGCAGGTTCGCTCCAGGAAGATGAGACCCAGCTGGGTTTGGCCCACTTTTGTGAACACATGGCCTTCAACGGAACCAAAAATTTCCCCAAAAACGAATTGGTTGGTTTTTTGGAAAAAATGGGCATCCGCTTTGGAGCAGATTTGAATGCTTACACTTCTTTCGACGAAACGGTTTACATGTTGCCCGTCCCCTTGGAAGACCCCAGTAACCTCGACAAAGGCCTACAAGTACTCGAAGACTGGGCCCACAACTGTACTTACGACCCCGCTGAAATTGATAAGGAACGTGGAGTTGTACTGGAAGAATCCCGCCTAGGCAAAGGGGCCTGGGATCGCATGTTTGCCCAATACCGCAACCAACTTTTTGCGGGCTCCAAATACGCCAGTCGCTTACCCATTGGCAAGGATGAAATCATCAAAAATGCCAAAGCTGAAACGATCAAACGTTTTTATACCACCTGGTACCGACCCAATTTGATGGCGGTAATTGTGGTAGGTGATGTTGATCCCGTTGCCACTTTGGCGATGATCAAAAAACATTTTGAGGCCATTCCTAATCCAGCTACCATTGTTCCCCGGGTTGCCACCCCGGTGCCTGCCCGGAGTAAAACCGAAGTTAGGGTGGTCAGCGACAAAGAGGCTACGAATTACAGTCTGCAAATTTATTACGACAACATTAAAAGCGCAGATGCCAACACCCTGGGCGCTTACCAACAGTACATTCTGGGCCGTCTGCTCACCAGTATGATGAGTGCGCGCTTCCGGGAAGCATCCCAAGGTGCCAATCCCCCCTTTCTTGGTGCAGGTGCTTTTGATGGGGGAATGGCCCGGGGCTACAAAAGTTTCACCCTTTCCTGTGGCATCGGCAAGGTAGGCATCGATACTGCATTGACGGCGGCATATGGAGTGTTGGAGCAGGCTCGGAAGTATGGCTTTTTACCCGCCGAGTTTGAACGCGCCAAAAAGAGCATGCTCAATTCAATGGAAAGTATGGCCAAAGAAAAGGACAAAACCGAATCCGAAGACTTTGTCCAGGAATACCTTAGCCACTTTTTGGAAAAGGAGCCTTCTCCAGGTATTGAATTAGAGTTGAAATACCACCAGGAGTTTTTGCAAAAGGCCACGGTGCAGGACGTCAACAAACTATTCAGTGGCTTCAAAATGGATGGCCACAAGTTCATCCTGTTGACCGGGCCGGTAAAAGGAACGCATACCCTGCCAACCGAGGCTCAACTATTGGCCATGTACACCAAAGCCAGCCAGCAAGTAGTTAAACCCTACGAAGAGAAAGTCCTGGCCAGCAGTCTGATGGCCGCGCCACCCAGCGGCGGAAAAATTGTCAAGGAAAGTTCCAATCCAGCCCTGGGTATTACGGAGTTAACCTTGAGCAACGGCGTAAAAGTCACACTAAAAACCACCGATTTTAAAAACGACGAAATTCAGTTCCGCTCGGCCCGCTTTGGGGGCATCAACAACTTCCCGGTTGAAGATTTGCGCAATGCTTCCTTGATCGGCGGGATTATTGGAGAGATGGGCCTAGCGAGTTTTACGCCAACCGACATGCGTAAAATCAACGCTGGGAAAATCGCCAACGTTCGCCCGTCCATTGGTAACCTGACTGCAGGTTTTTCGGGAAGTAGCAGTGTCAAAGACTTTGAGACCGTACTACAGATGGTATACCTGTATGCCACTGCTCCTCGGCGCGATGAGGCCCTTTTTGCGGGCTACAAAGCCAAACAAAAGTCGCAATGGGCCATGATGGGCTCCAACCCACAATTTGCCTTCATCGATACCATGAGTACCTGGATGTCGAACAACAGTCCCTGGCAATTGGGCCTGCCCAAGCCCAAGGATTACGAACAGGTCAACCTCGACCGGGCCATGGCCATCTACAAAGAATCCCTCGGCGACGCCACGGGGCTGCATTTCATTTTTGTAGGCAGTTTGGACGAGGCCAAAATGAAGCCCCTGATTGCCCAATACCTGGGCACCTTACCCGTGAGTGGCAAAGAGCGCAACTGGAAAGACAATGGTTCTCGTAACATCACCGGAGTGCAGGAACTCAAAGTGTATCGCGGGGCGGACCCCAAAAGCCAGGTGCAAATTATTTGGCATGGCGAGGTGGCCTATACTCCCGATCTGGATTTTTACGCAGACGCCCTAGCTGAAATCCTCAACATTCGCGTGATCGAAAAAATGCGGGAAGAAATGAGTGGCATTTATGGTGGCGGCTTCAATTGTTCGATCAGCCAGCGTCCCTATGAGAATTTCAGCGCCTCCCTGTCTTTCCCCTGTGGGCCGGAAAACGTGGATAAACTCATTGCTGCGGCAATGGCGGAAATTGAACAAATCAAAACCAATGGACCCAAAGAGGAAGACCTGGCCAAGATCAAAACGCAATGGACGGAGCAGCACCGTGAACAGGTCAAAAGCAATGCTTATTGGTTGAGTGAACTGAACAACATTCAAATTTTCAAAGCTGATCCCCAGCGGATGCTCAACTACGACAAATACCTGGCAGCGCTTACAGCCCAAGACGTTCAAAACGTCGCCAAGATTATTTTTGGTGGAGCGAATCGGGCTACAGCGGTATTGTATCCGGCTAAATAGCGAAAAGCGAAAAGCGAAAAGCAGGTACACCAGCAGCCTTTCATTTTTTTTATGTAATTTTTTTACATAAAAATTTGGAATGAAGCGGGAAGTGCATTTTTTTCGCTTTTCGCTTTTCGCTTTTCGCTTTTCGCTTTTCGCTTTTCGCTTTTCGCTTTTCGCTTTTCGCTTTTCGCTTTTCG
>JAIXOO010000004.1 GCA_027486765.1 Saprospiraceae bacterium | reverse complement strand
GTAATGAGTACCAAATTATGTTACATCAACAATGATGACTCTACCGCTACCGCAGCCAATTTGATGTTGAAAAATGGCATTCACCATTTGTTGGTTAAAGAAAACAATGAGGTGGTAGGGATTCTGAGTTCAGTTGATTTGTTGAAATTGGTGGCGAGCAAACCGATTACTTTTCAACCACACCTGTTTTTTGTGTAGCAATGTGCTTATTTTGATGTTGGGTTAAACAAAGAATGGTACACTGTACAAATGCGAAGGCACCAAGAGAACAAGTCTTTTGGTGCCTTTGTATTTCAGCCTATCCTAGTGCAATCACTTCTTGTTGAAGGTATTCATCGTATGCGCCAAACCCACCGCCGCAAAACTTTTACTCGTATCGGCAGCGTACTTGATGATCTCAGGTAAATCTACATTTTCCTCATCTGACCACTCGCCGAGCACAAAATCCACCTGCTGTCCTTTGCGAAAATCGTTGCCAATGCCGATGCGCAAGCGGGCGTAGTTGTTGCCGATGACCTGGTCGATGTCTTTGAGTCCATTGTGGCCCCCATCGCTGCCCTTGCCGCGCAGGCGCTGTTTTCCGAACTCCAGATTGAGGTCGTCCAGCACTATCAGCAGGTTTTCGATGGGAATTTTTTCCTTCTGCAACCAATAATTCACCGCCTTGCCACTGCGATTCATGTAGGTGGAAGGTTTGAGCAAAATGAGGGTACGCCCTTTGTGCTTGACTTTGCTCAGTGCACCTAAATGTTCGGTTTCCCAACTCGCTTCAGCATCTTTGGCCAGCCGATCCACCACCAGAAAGCCGATGTTGTGCCGGGTATCGGCGTATTCGGCACCAACATTCCCTAGGCCGACAATTAAATATTTCATGGTTCCAAGGTTCTGGAGTTAAACCGCTACACTGTAATCCCGCAGCGCATCATTCAGCGATACCTTTTTGTCGGTACTTTCTTTGCGCTGCCCGATGATCAACGCACAAGGTACCTGGTAGGTTCCGGCAGGGAATTCCTTGGTGTAAGAACCCGGAATGACCACCGAACGAGCAGGTACCCGGCCCCGATAGGTGACAGGCTCAGGCCCGCTTACATCGATGATATGGGTACTGTTGGTGAGCACTACGTTGGCCCCCAGCACACATTCTTTTTCAATTCTTACCCCTTCTACCACGATGCAGCGCGAGCCGATGAAACAATCGTCTTCGATGATCGTTGGGGCCGCTTGTGGTGGTTCCAGTACGCCACCAATGCCAACACCCCCGCTGAGGTGTACATTGCGGCCAATCTGGGCACAGGAGCCTACGGTAGCCCAGGTGTCCACCATGGTGCCGCTACCTACCCAGGCGCCAATGTTGACGTAGCTGGGCATCAGGATGACGCCGCGCTCCAGGAATGAGCCATACCGTGCAATCGCGTGGGGGACTACCCGCACACCCATCTCGGCATATGATTTTTTGAGAGGAATTTTGTCGTGAAACTCAAATGGACCTACCTCAATGGTTTCCATTTGGCGCAGCGGGAAGTACATCACCACCCCCTTTTTGACCCAGTCGTTCACCTTCCAGTTGCCGTCGGCAGTGGGTTCGGCTACGCGGAGTTGTCCTTTATCCAGTAGCTCTACTACTTGAAATACGGCTTCTTTGACTTCTGGTTGAGCCAGGAGACTGCGATCCTCCCAGGCTTGTTCAATCGTTTGTTGCAGCGTGCTCATTTGTATTGGATGTTAAAAACGAGCTGCAAAAATAGAAAAACGATTGGAAATAGTTGAGGGAGGTTTAGGAAGGTTGAAAAGGTTTAGGCTACCGCGAGCGATGTTGACTTAGTCCTCGTCAAAGTTGTTCGCGGTAGCCTAAACTTCCCTAAACCATCTCAACCTTCCTCAACCTAATTCAGGCTTCCCCCTTCGTAACCACCACCCGCCGCATCAGGATCAAGCCGATGATAAAAAACACCGCCAGTGACAACACCGAGTTGCGCATTCCGCCGCTGAGTTGGGTGATCAGGCCAAAAACAAAAGTGCCCATCACGGTGGAGAGTTTATCCAGAATATCGTAAAAACTGAAGTAAGAGGCGGTATCTGGGGTGTCCTCAGGCAGCAATTTGGCGTAAGTCGCCCTGGCCAGGGACTGCATGCCCCCCATCACCAGGCCTACCCCTGCTGCAAGAAAGTAAAAATCCAGTCCTGTTTTGACTACATAGCCACCGATGCAAATCAGCGTCCACATCACCATCATGTACATCATCGCATTTTTATTGCCGCGTTTGCTGGAAACCCAGGCAAAGAAATACGCTCCTCCAATGCCGACTACCTGTAGGATCAAAATCAGCACAATCAAATTTGAAGTATTAAAATGCAACTCCTTTTCGGCAAAAATGGAGGCGAGGTACAATACCGATTGAACGCCCGCATTGGCAAAAAAGAAAGCGGATAAGTAACGCAACATATTGGGGCGGGCCAAAACCCGACGGGCGGTTTTACTGACCTCTTCATACCCACGTTTGAGTAGCTCCTTGGAATAAGGGTGTCGCGCGTCTTCCGGCAAGCGACGCAAGGGGATTTGTGCAAAACCAATCCACCACAAACCCACCATCACAAAAGCTACCGGAACTGCCTTTAAACTTTCGGAAAAGCCGAACCATTCGAAATTTTGAATGACGATCAAATTGGTCACCAACAAAATGATACTCCCCGCAAAGCCATAACTAAAACCCGTGGCGCTTACTTTGTCGTATCGATCCTCCGATGCAATCTCTGGCAAAAAGGCATTGTAAAAAACCAATCCCCCCGAAAAACCAATGGTCGCCAGCACAAAACAGGTGACCCCAACCCAGAGGGTTTTCATGTCGGTGAAAAACAAAAGTCCCATGCAGGCCAGTGCACCTAATGTGGTAAAAAAGCGCAGGAAAACTTTTTTGCGCCCCCCATAGTCGGCAATCCCCGATAGTAAAGGTGAAACCAGCGCAATCAACAAGTATGCAAAGGACAAAGAATAAGAATACAGGGTACCATCACTGATCTTTAAGCCCAAAATTTTTACCTCATCGGCAGTAATGTGCAAAAAATAACCAGGAAAAATAGCAACCGTTATCACAAGCGCATAAGCACTGTTGGCCCAGTCAAAGAAAGCCCAACCCTGGAGGATACGGGGTTGATTTTTTACAAAAGGAATCGCTAGAATGCCGGATTCATTGGTGTTTTTTTTCATGGATTGACTTCCGTTTGACTGATTTTATCTCGGAAAGTAGACATTTTATTTAGATTGATGTACGAAATCCAAAACAAATTTCCTATCTTGCCAATGTTCAGTTTTTTTCACGCCCTGGAAGCGAAATTTCGCCAGTTTTCCAGGTCTTTTTTTAACAAAATTTCCTTGCAATTACTTGGAAATGAATAACTTGAAAGTTTTAACACTTTCAAGTGGTGAAACTTTCAGAAATTTTGCTTTATCTTTGCATCGGTCCCATCCGAACATATTTATCAAATACTCACCCAGTTACACATCCCATGTAGTCCCATACATAAATCATTCATGCGAACCAATGTACTTATTATATGCTAGAAGTATTAACTACTTGTTTAGCCTTAGGAACTTGTGCACCTACGACGCTTAACGTATCCATTCCTGCAGATCTGCCTACAACGGTAGCAGAAGCAGAAAAGCGATTCCGCAAGGACGTTCTGGATTATGCACAACTTTACATGGGGTTGCCATACCGTTACGCCGGATATTCTCCGGTAAGTGGTTTTGACTGCTCCGGGTTTACTTCCTACGTTTTGGCTCATTTTAAAGTCAACGTTTCACGTTCATCTCGCGCCCAGGAACTGGAAGGCGAGAAAGTTGAACTGAGCGCTGCGCAACCAGGTGATCTGCTCTTTTTCCGCCGTTCGGCCAGCAGCAGAGTTTTTCACGTCGCCATGGTTTACTCCAATGATGAAAAAGGCCTCAGATTCATCCATAGCTGCTGCTCCAAAGGCGTTGCTATTGACAATCTGAACGAATCAAGCTACTGGGGCGCCAAAAGCGTTTCCGCACGAAGAATTGTACAAAAAGCCGATTTTGTTGGGTTGTATGGCCCACAAGTCATGCAGGTGGCTCCTGCACCCACTGCCGCTCAGGTAGTAACTGCTCAGCTCAACTTGGTGCCCGAAGAAACAATCGAACCCCTGGGGTTGATTGCCGAAATTGAAACTCGGTGTTTTTCGATCGAACCAAGAAGGTAAAATGAAGTTGAAAAGTTGAGGGTTTAAGAGTTGAAAAGTGAAGGCAACGCTGTATTAAATGCCAGCTTCTACACTTGGAATAAGCACCAAATACAGGGCTACCCTACTCTTCAACACTTCAACTCTTAACATTTCAACTTCCCACATGAATCACTTGAGGGTTTGAAGGTTAATTAATAACTTTCAAACCCTTAATTTTTTCAATAACTTTTGCTTCTTTTGCTACGCAAAACCTACTTTAAACATGATCAATTTGATACTCTTTGGTCCTCCAGGATCAGGTAAAGGAACCCAAGCGGCTAAACTGGTTGATAAGTATCAGCTCTTGCACATCTCTACAGGTGATCTTTTTCGTTACGAAATAGGAAACAGTACCCCCCTTGGTCTGGAAGCCAAAAGTTTTATGGATCGGGGAATGTTGGTACCTGATTCTGTAACCATTGGAATGTTGCGCAATAAAGTGGAGGCCAATCCCGACGTAGCCGGGTATATTTTTGATGGTTTTCCACGCACCATCCCCCAAAGCGAAGCTTTGAATGCGCTGATGAATGAAAAAAACCAGCACATTTCAAAATTGATCATGTTGGAAGTATCCGATAAGGAGCTTGTAGAACGTTTGAGCGAAAGAGGCAAAACCTCCGGGCGGGCCGATGATGCCAACGAAGACGTCATCAGCAAACGCATCGCGGTATACAAAGCGGAAACCTCACCCGTTTTTGATTTTTACGACGAGTATGGTCGTTCTGTCAAAATCAATGGCGTTGGGGATATCGAAGAAATTTTTGAGCGCTTGTGCGCTGAGATCGATAGTCTTTAGATTTGAAGTGTTGAAGTGTTGACGAGATTGGTCACTGAGCTGTTCACTGAGCGAAGCCGAAGTGGAGCCGAAGTGCGATCTCTTCAATACTTCAATATTTCAATTTGTAAAATTTAAAACCGTGGCTGAACAGAACTTTGTAGATTATGTGAAAATTTGTTGCCGTTCTGGCGCGGGGGGATCAGGGTCTGTTCATTTTCTTCAGGACAAACACACCTCTATGGGCGGCCCCGACGGCGGCGACGGCGGTAGGGGCGGGCACATCATCTTGCGGGGCAACCGCAATGTATGGACGCTGCTTACCCTCAAATACCGCAAGCACGTCATTGCTAAAGCGGGCGTCAATGGCCGGGGTGGCAATTGCACTGGTGCCGATGGTGAAGACGTTATTTTGGACGTCCCATTGGGTACCGTAGCCAAAGACGCCGAAACTGGCGAAATCGAATTTGAAATCACCGAGCACGATGAAATAAAAATCATCGCGCCAGGGGGCCAGGGAGGCAAAGGCAACGCTTTTTTTAAATCCCCAACCAATCAAACGCCTGTCCATGCTCAACCTGGCGGCCCAGGGCTCGAAGAATGGAAAATTCTGGAGTTGAAAGTTTTGGCGGATGTAGGTTTGGTCGGCTTTCCGAATGCCGGCAAATCAACCCTCTTGTCGGTTATTTCGGCAGCCAAGCCCAAAATTGGCGATTACCCCTTTACTACCCTTACACCCAACCTGGGGATTGTGCCCTACCGCGACGGCAAATCCTTTGTGATGGCTGATATCCCAGGGATCATCGAGCATGCCAGTGAGGGCAAGGGTTTGGGTTTGCGTTTTTTGCGCCACATCGAGCGCAATTCAACGCTCCTGTTCATGGTGCCAGCCGATACCGACGACATCAACCGAGAATACCAGATTTTGGAGAATGAGCTGCGGGTGTACAATCCGGAATTGCTGGATAAACCCCGCTTGCTGGCCATAACCAAATCAGACTTGATCGATGAGGAACTTAAGGAAATGCTGCGGCCCACCATTCCGAAAGACATTCCCCACTTGTTCATCTCTGCGGTCGCCGAACAGGGCTTGATGGAACTCAAGGATTTGTTGTGGGAAAGCATCAATTCGGCCTCAAAGGATACCCTCAACCTGAATATTGCCAATCCACATCGCTTGATTCACGGCACCCGATCAAAGCATTCCGAAGAAGAATAAATAACGCAGAAAAATTAACTTCCCGATTTGGGTTTTGAATAGGAAGTCGAACGCTTCATTTCAAGTGAGCTTCCTATTCAAAAGCCTCAAAAAATCGGGAAGTAATTTTTTGCGTCATCCTACGGCACAAAAAGAGGTGCGACCCTTTTTATACAGCATTGTTTATCAAATAGCTATACTTTCAGGACGCCGTCTTTGCACCCGAACTGCGCGGGAACAAAAAAAACAAAAATGGTAGTGCGGGGGTATGGCTTTTTGTTTTACTTTGTTGTAAATTTATAAAAATTTAAAACAATGGTAAATCGTGTAATGCTCATTGGTAACTTGGGAAAAGACCCCGAAGTCCGCAGCTTGGAAAATGGTGCAATGGTAGCCAAGTTTTCACTGGCTACAAGTGAAAGTTACCGTGATAAAGAAAACAATTGGCAGGAAATGACTGAGTGGCACGATATCGTCGTGTGGCGAACCGTGGCCGAACGGGCGGAAAAAAGCCTCAAAAAAGGGATGACGATCTATTTGGAAGGTAAACTGACTCATCGTACCTGGCAGGACAAGGATGGCAACAACCGCAGAACCACCGAAATTGTGGCCGATTATTTCCGGGTCATTAAAGGTGGTTCAGGAGCCAATGGAGCTTCTTTCCCTGGAGAAAAAGACGATCCATACAATCGCAACAACAATTCTGGCGTTAGTGAAGCGCCGATGCCCACTTCTGCTGAAGAAGCACCCGTAACGGCAGATGATGATTTGCCTTTTTAGTTTACAGGCATACTTGTGTCATCCCGAATGTATGAATACGCAAAAGGGACAAAAAGCGTTGTCAACATCTAGCTTTGTGTCCTTTGTGCTCCCTTAGTGACCTTTGTGCTAAAAAATGTCGCTTCGGATTTAATCATTTGGGATAACACATTTATGACCACATGCTGATCCAAATACATGACCTTGCTATCTCGTTTTTTGTTTTTGTTGTCGATTGCCGGGCTGGCGATAGCTTGTGAACAGCCTACGCCCATTCCACGCCCACGGGCCTATCCACGAGTGATTTACCCACAGAAAGCCTTTCAAGTTTTTGACAAAAACTACTGTGCTTTTACCTTTCAATACCCTACTTATAGCGTAGTGCAGCAAGACACGGGGCAAAATGGCGTAAAACCCGAAGATCCCTGCTGGTTTGATGTGTACTACCCTGATTTTGAGTGCCGGATTTATTGCACCTATTCCAAAGTGGGCGCAGGGAAGTCCTTGGACAAACTCAAATCAGATGCATTTGAACTCGTAGATTGGCACAATAAAAAAGCCAACTACATCGCAGAAGAGCGCATCAACCGAGGGCCTGACTTACAGGGTATGGTTTTTTCCATAGAAGGCCCCGCCGCTACCCCTTTTCAGTTTTTTATTACCGATGAAAAACAGCATTTTTTCCGAGCTTCGTTGTACTTTAAAACCAAAATCAATACGGACTCATTGGCCCCCGTGTACGATTTTGTAAAAAAAGACCTGCGGAAAATGATTGAAACTTTTGAATGGAACTAGTATTCTTGTATCTTCATCAATCGATTCTATTCTTAAACATTTCTTGACTCCTTCACCAAAGAACTCATAGCAATTTGCCATCTTCCTAGTGCAAAAAATGTACAACTTGGACATTTTTTGCTTAAACTGTTATGAGTTGTGAAGCTACCACGCATCAGCTTTAAAAAAGGTATTTCTTTGACCGAAGTAAAAAAACTGTACCCTGACCTTCAGGTTTGTCCGCAGGTGCTAGCTGGAAAAGAATACATTCAGGCCCAGGTCGATGTACCTGGCGTTGGTTTGTTGATTTTTGTTTTCTCTACCTTGGAACAATTGCTTGAATTTGAAATTTTACCCTTGCGGCAGGACTAATACTCTCAGCAGCAAGACCACTCCGAAGACAATTAATGCTCCCCCCGATATTCTGCGCAACCAAAGCAAGTGAACTGGGCGCAAACTGTAGCGAATTTTTTTAGCCAAAATTACCTTCAATAAGTCTGTTGCCACAATCGTACCCAGTATGCCCCCAAAGAACCAGGAGGCCTGCTGTCCATCAAATCCATCCTTAATCACTACTGTTCCCATCAAACTGGTCCAAAAAAAGACAGTGAAAGGATTGATGGTATTGATCAAAAACCCTTTGACAAACAAGGATAAGTAACTAGAACTGCGTTTGTACTCCGGCAAGGTATTGCTCAATAAGCCTTTGGGAATGGTCAGTAGGGTAGCCAGCCCGAAGCAAGCCAGCAAAATGCTACCCGCAATACCTAGAATCAGCGAAAAACTCGGCGCTTTTACGATCTCTGCTAAGTAGGATACACCATAATATACGGCTAAAACAAAAGAAGTGTCGCTCACCCAAATGCCCAAGGCAACCATTGCTCCAGCCCGGAAGCCTTCTTCCACACTTGTTTGTACCAATGCAAAGAAAATGGGGCCAATCATGAAACTAAGAATTAGCCCTAATTTGATACCATCCAAAAGCATATCCATCTTCTCGTCCGTTCTTTATAGCCTACTAAAATAGTGGTGCAAAGTTAAACGCAAAAAAAGAAGGACATAAAAAAAGTGACTTAGTTGTTTTTACGCAGCCATTCCAACCAGTAACAAACCCCAAATAGGAGTAAAAAACCATACACTGCGTCTTCAACCGGCACAGAGCCGATACGAATGCCCATGTATTCCTCCGGGTTGTACAGCACAATCGGTTCTTTGGTAAACCCGCCAGTGAGCACTCCATCTACAAGTAAAAACGGAATTAAAATGACCAAAAACGCCCGGTAAAAACGGGTTCGGTAAGTGTTTGGAACATAGTACCAGTGATAAAGCATAAATCCACCTGTAAGGATGAAAGTGGTACTAGAATAAGCTTTGCTAATGTAAAGAAGTCCCAGTGTAAAACAGCCAATGATCAGCCCGAGGGTGATGCCTTTGTCCCAACGCGCCAATGGGTCACCTGGAAAGTATGCATTGAGGCACTCGTAAATAAAAATGCTGGCAAATGGTACCGTTACGAAAAATAGCAACTCTTCCCAGGGTAAATACGCAATTCTCAACCCACTAACGTAGTAGCCGTTGAAACCCCAGACACCGGCCAAAGTTTTGTAAATATCCCAAACAATGAAAAGCGCCCCCATAATGAGGATGGAAGGAAATAGATCCAACCAGGATTTATAATAATGCACCTTGCGGTCGAAACTCAATAGAAAGACGGGCACAAAAGCAAAAATGTGCACATAGGCATAAGCCATTCTGTTTTCCAAAAAAGGGAAATGAGCCAGGGTGGGCACATCGTAGACCAGTTTACCCGGGTTGATGCCGCCGAAAAGCCACAGCAGGGCAACGGCCAGGTATGGCCACAACAAAATGGGCCATTTCCAACGGTTGGATGGTTGTGCTTGAGAAACGGTAATAGCTGTTTTCATGCTTGATTTTACAGCAAATTTAAACGATTTCTGACAGCTGAGCTTAAAAGTAGTGCAACTTTACGCCCATCATGCACCCGAATTCTTCGCTTTTGGACCTGATGTGCTGGCGAGTTTTTGATTTTTTGAAACAACTTGGTATAGTAGACATACGCCAGATACACCCCAAAACGTACCCCCTTGGGCAATTGTACAATGCCTGTGTATGCATGGTCAAAGTCGGCCTTGATGTCTGACTCTATTTTGAGTTTATCTGCCTCAGTGAACTGCCGGAAATCCACTCCCGGAAAATAAACGCGGCCCCTTTCATCAAAATCACTTTTCATATCCCGCAGGAAATTGATTTTTTGGAATGCCGCCCCTAGGCTACGGGCCGGTGCTTTCAGGTGCTGGTACTCCTCATCGTTGCCATTGGTCCAAACCCGCAGGCACATCAGTCCAACTACTTCTGCAGAACCATAGATGTACTCCTGATACAAACGATCCTCGTATTGGTGGTGGTGCAAATCCAATTCCATGCTGTACAAGAAGGCTTCAATCAGTTCCCGTTCGATATTGTACTGATTGACCACTTGTTGAAATGCCTGCAAAACCGGATTGAGGCTAATGCCCTCCTCAATGGCCCGATAAGTATCTTCCTTAAAGCGTTGCAGAAGATCAGCTTTGTTGTATCCATGAAACGTGTCCACAATTTCATCCGCAAAACGGACGAAGCCATAAATCGCGTAAATCGGTGCTCGATAAGCTTTGTCAAACACCTTGATTCCCATTGAAAATGAGGTACTGTAGCGTTGGGTGATCAGTTGGCTGCACTCCATACAAGTGCTGTTGAATAAACTCATCATAGATTTAAGTGATTTTAGGATGTGATGTTATGGCCATAATTTAGCTACCTCGCGTGCCACGACTTGCCCCGAAATGAGCGAAGGTGGTACACCAGGTCCAGGGGTCGTAAGCTGGCCCGTAAAAAACAGGTTTGCTATTTTTTTACTACGCAATTTAGGCTTTAAAAAGGCGGTTTGAAATAGCGTATTTGCCAATCCGTAGGCATTTCCTTTAAAAGCGTGGTAGTCTTGCACAAAATCGCGGTGGGCATAAGAGCGCTTGTACACCACCTCCGAGCGGACTTCCTGGCCAGTAAGCCGTTCCAAACGCTCCATCACCACTTGATAATAGCGTTCGCGCAGTGCTTCGGTATCTTCCAGATCCGGGGCTAAGGGGATCAGGATAAACAAGTTTTCGTACCCTTCTGGAGCTACACTCGGGTCGGTAATCGAAGGCGCACAAACGTAGAAAAGGGGTTTTTCGGGCCAACGCGGCTGCTCATATATATCGATGGCATGTTGGGTGAAGTCTTCGTCAAAAAAGAGGTTGTGGTGTTGCAGATTTTTCAGCCGCTTTTTCACACCTACATAAAACAACAACGAAGAGGGTGCCATGACTCTGGTTTCCCAATACGTTGCGTCATAATTTCGCTGGTCTGGAGCAAGTACCTGCTGATCCAGATGGTGATAATCGGCACCTCCGACTACGGCATCTACCTCGTATTCCGCATCCTGTGTGATGACTTTTGTTGCCAGACCATTGCTGGTTGTGATTTGTTTGACCTCTTGATTGAGTTGCAGCACAACGCCCAGCTCTTCAGCCAGACTCACCATGGCTTCCACAATTTTGTACATGCCCCCCATCGGATACCAGGTGCCTAAGGCCATATCCGCATAATTCATCAGGCTGTACATGGCCGGGGTTTTGGCCGGGGTCGCCCCCAGAAAAAGTACCGGAAACTCCAACAACTCAATCAACTGGCGATTCTTGAACAATTGCCGGACATGCTTCGACATGCTGGTGAACATTTGCAGGCGAAACATACTCTTGAGGATGCGCAAATCGGCAAACTCCAGGATAGAATGGCTTGGCTTGTGCACGAAGTCCGCCATGCCTACTTCGTATTTGTATTGGGCTTCGGCTAAAAATTTTTTCAGGCTTGAACTGCTCCCCGGTTCGTAGCGTTCGAAGAGGGCGAAAAGCGCATCCATATCTGCAGGCACCTGCATAACATCGTCTTGGCCAAAAAATACGGAGTAAGAAGGATCCAGGCGCTTGAGTTGGTAATAATCAGCGGTTTTTTTGCCGAAATGGTTGAAGAAATTTTCAAATACATCGGGCATCCAGTACCAACTTGGACCCATATCAAACACAAATCCATCAGTGGTATATTGACGAGCACGCCCCCCTGGTACACTGTTTTTTTCCAATACAGTCACTTTATGCCCCGCCTTTGCCAAACAACATGCGGCAGCCAAACCAGCGAATCCAGCCCCAATCACAACTACTCTTTTTGCCAAGGTATTTTATTTGTTGGTGTGAAAACTGGAAGGGTAACAGCATTTACTGATTTTTGTTTAAGCTTTTTTTTGCAAAACTTAAACAAAACCAATTCCACCAAAAGACGCCATTAAGTCATTTGCGAATTAATTTTGAGATTGGTGCAATATTTTTTTAGCTTATTTTGTTTTACACTTGATATTCAGTCATTAAACAAGGCTACATGGATCAAACTTTTACTCAAGACATGCTCATTAAATACCTTTATCAAGAAACCTCGGCTGCTGAAACTCTGGCGGTTCGGGAAGCATTGCAAGACAATATTTTACTTCGCGAAGAATACCGCGAACTACGCAAAGCTTACGAACAACTGCCTAAGGTGAAATTCAACGCCAAGGCATCCACCTTGCAAAATATTCTGCAGTACAGCAAACGCTCGGCTGCGCTTCAAGGTCAGGATTGAGGTATCTGATGCTACACCTGGAAAAGCGGAATTTGGAGAGTCATCCAAGTTCCGCTTTTTCTTTTTTTCTAAAAATTGTTTCAGAAAAATTTGCATTTAAAACATTTAATACTAACTTTGTAGAAGCTTGTTTAAGCTACCATTTTTATTTGAGCATAAAAACGTAACATAGATCACCATGTCGCAACTGGACAAAGACCAAAAATTAAAAGCCCTCCAACTTACCATGGATCGTCTGGACAAGACCTTCGGTAAAGGCACGATCATGCGTTTGGGCGATAAACAAGTGTCCCATGTAGAGGTTATTCCTACGGGCTCTTTGGGCCTGGATATCGCCTTAGGCATCAATGGACTCCCCAAAGGTAGAATCGTGGAAATTTATGGCCCGGAATCTTCCGGTAAAACTACACTGGCGATTCATGCCATTGCAGAATGCCAGAAGCAAGGTGGAATTGCCGCTATTGTGGATGCAGAACATGCATTTGACCGCTTCTATGCTGAAAAATTGGGCGTGAAGACCGACGAGCTCCTCATTTCTCAACCCGACAACGGTGAACAAGCTCTCGAAATCGCTGAAAACCTGATCCGTTCTGGCGCCATCGACATTTTGGTTGTTGACTCTGTTGCTGCATTGGTACCACGCAGTGAAATTGAAGGGGAAATGGGCGACTCCAAAGTGGGGGTACAAGCCCGCTTGATGTCTCAGGCCATGCGTAAACTTACGGCAAGCATTAGCAAAACCAATTGCTGCTGCATCTTCATCAACCAGTTGCGTGAAAAAATCGGGGTGATGTTCGGCAACCCTGAAACCACCACCGGGGGTAACGCACTGAAATTTTATGCCTCCATTCGTTTGGACATCCGTAAATCCGGCGCAGCCATCAAAGACAAAGACGGAAATGTGGTAGGCAACCAGGTGAAAGTAACCGTGAAGAAAAATAAATTGGCCCCACCATTCCGCGTCGCTAATTTTGACATCACCTTTGGAGAAGGGATATCCAAGTCTGGCGAGATCGTTGACATGGGAGTCGATTACGATGTCATCCAAAAAAGTGGTGCCTGGTACAGCTATGCTGGTGCTAAAATTGCCCAGGGTCGCGAGTCTGCCAAGCAGTTTTTGGTGGACAACCCAGAAGTAGCACTGGAATTGGAACTCAAAATCAAGGACAAACTCCTCGCTAGCCCCGAAGTCATTAAATTGGCACCTAAGAGCGGCAGCGATGACGATTCCGATGATTAAATACCCGCTCACAATGAGCACGAAAAAAAACCGCATTGATCAATAGACCAATGCGGTTTTTTTTACCGCCGCACATACTACTGGGCATTTTGCTCGGAGAACATGAATTGCCTCCAGCTTCAGCTGGTGGATAGGCAGTAAACTCTAATTTTTGGGCTTTAGCCCTACTTACCAAATTGAGGTTTTGGCTAAAGCCCATCAAGAAGGGCAAACCTAATCCACGAGCTAAAGCACGTGGCAATTCATGTCCTTCGCTGCTAAAATACAAAATGTCCGGTTGTATGATTGCTTCAAGTTCTCCCTTTATCGATCTCTATCCAGGTAACCTTTTACAAAATCGCTGACCAGGTAACTCAATAACTTTCCTGTGCTGCGGTTTTCCGAACCATTTTCCAAACGGGTGGCGGCCTCACAAATGTGCAAATAGACAATTTCGCAGCGCAAGGCCGTTTGGTACAAACAATACCGAGCTTGCTGGGTGCTGATGCCACTCGGGGTCAGCGCACTGGAAAGCACATTTTCGATACAGTCCACATCCAACTCAATGCCTACCCGATCTGCTCCACGTTGGGTAAAGACAATAGACCGCTCCAGCGCTTGAGCAAAACTTAGTTTTTCCCGCAAAAAAATGTCTTCCCAGGTTGAAAACTGGATAGCGGGGTGCCGTTCCAAGTCCTGCAAAATGTTTTCAGGAGTATAGTTTTCATGCAAACCCAGAATGGAATAATGCTGTAAATAGCCCTCTTCTTGCGCATACCGAAACCCATTGCCACTGTGACGTCCTTCTTTGATGCGATAATCAGAATGGGCGTCCAGATTGATACAATTAACCAAGGCAGTTGGGTTGCTTTTTCTTAGGCCTAGGGCCGCTCCTTTTAGGTTGGCATAGGCTCCAGCATGGCTTCCACCAATGATCAACGGGATTTTACCTGCACCCACAATCTGGCTAAGGAGTGCACTGACCTCGGCGTCAATTTGTTCTACTTGTTGCCGCATCAGGACTACATCGGTATAATTTGGCAAAACCGTAAAATCAAAATGCCCCAACAATTGAATTTCCTGGCCCCGTAAAAATGGAGAGTCTTGCACATTGAGAAAGGCGTTCAGAAATGAATCCCATGCAGTGGCTGCACCACCCAGGCCAAAATTGGCACGGGCGCCAAGATCTTCTTTTACGCCAAATAAGACAAAACGAGGGCTAGAGGGGCCTAGCGCAGCTTGAACCAGGATGCGTTCGCCTAGCTTGGTTTCGTGTGGGCGGGTACGGGTGCGGGATTGAATGTCGGTGAGGGTAGCAGGATGAAAATGCATGGTTCGACGTTGAGGGTACGTGCGTCGCTTCGGGATCACAACTCCCGGTGATACACACTCCCATTAATCAATACTTGTTCAATCAAATTATTGCCAAAGGCATACGGTAAATAAGCCAACGAAGGCATCGGCTTGGTTAAAATCAAATTGGCTCGTTTGCCCACTGCAATGCTACCTACTTCCGGTTGTACCTCCATCGCGCAAGCGCCGTTAAACGTTGCGGCATTAATCGCCTCTTCGGGCAGCATCCGCATTTGGATACAACTCAATGCGATCAACAAAGGCATATTGCCACTCGGCGATGAACCCGGATTGTAATCAGTAGCCAAGGCCACCGCCGCCCCCGCTTCGATCAATTGGCGTGCCGGAGGGTAGGGCAAACGCAGGAAAAAAGCGGCTGAAGGCAACAAGGTCGCAATCGTAGGGTGCTGGGCTAGAAGTTGGATTTCCTCTGGGCCAATGTTTTCCAGGTGATCTACCGAAACCGCCCCCGCTTGCACGCCCACTTGCACCCCACCTGAATTATGTAGCTGATTGGCGTGCAACTTAGCTTTTAAACCATAACGTCGGCCTGCCTCCAAAATCTGTGCGGTTTCATCCGGGGTGAAAAAATCTTGTTCACAAAACACATCTATGTAATCGGCCAATCCTTCCAGGGCAATGACCGGCAACATTTCTTCAATGATTTGGCGGATGTAGCCACGCCGATCATCTTTAAATGCAGTTGGGAAAGCATGTGCGCCCAAAAAAGTGGCTTTGATGGGAATATTGGCTTCCTGCTTGAGGCGTTTGATTACCCGCAGCATTTTTATTTCTGCTTCTGGAGTTAGCCCATAGCCACTTTTGATTTCAATTGCGCCAGTGCCCAGCTTTTTCAGCCCTTCCAGCCGCTTCCAGGCTTGTTGGAACAATACTTCGGAAGAGGTCTTTTGCAGCAACTGGGCGGAGTTCAAAATTCCGCCCCCTTTTTGAGCGATCTCCGCATAGGTTAGCCCACGGATTTTGTCCACAAATTCTTGTTCGCGGCTGCCCGCAAAAACCAGGTGTGTATGGGAATCACACCAACAAGGCAATACGTACCGACCACTCAGATCATGGATTTGGGCAGGGCTTTCAAGCGTTTTTAACTCACTCATTGGCCCGTAGTCTACGATCTGGTTACCCTCAATGCGCAAATAGGCTTGCTCGATACCAGGCAATTGTGCCAGTGCCTGACCACGCAAAGCTTTGGTTTCAGTACGAACTCCCAATAGGTATTTGATATTGGTCAAAAGCATTAGGGCATGTATTTTTCTTTTTTCACCACCTTAGAAACCAAAGACCCCCTAGAATCACCTAAGTAGTTTAGCCCTAAAGTGGTTCTGTGGTGCCTATGGTTTCTTAGGTGGTGAAAAAAACTCACAATTCTAAACGATGTTGCCGCGCCACATCCTTCGCAATATCATAACCTGCATCGGCGTGGCGAATGACGCCCATCGCAGGGTCGTTGTGCAGCACCCGTTTGAGGCGACGCGCAGCCTCCTCGGTACCATCGGCTACAATCACCATACCCGCATGGATGGAGTACCCCATGCCTACACCGCCGCCGTGGTGCAAAGATACCCAACTGGCCCCTCCCGCTGTATTGATCAGCGCATTGAGGATCGGCCAATCGGCTACGGCGTCTGAGCCGTCGAGCATGGCTTCCGTTTCGCGATTGGGTGAGGCCACCGAACCCGTATCCAGGTGATCCCGCCCAATCACAATCGGTGCTTTTACCTTGCCTAGCCGAACCAGTTCATTAAAAGCCAGCCCCGCTTTTTCTCGTTCCCCCAGCCCCAACCAACAAATGCGCGCAGGTAACCCCTGGAAAGCAATTTGTTCTTGCGCTTTGTGAATCCAGCGGTGCAGGGAATGGTTTTCAGGGAACAATTCCAGGATGAGCTCGTCAGTAACCCG